>JAJPXE010000200.1 GCA_021205645.1 Candidatus Gastranaerophilales bacterium
TAGATTTTTATAATAGACAGCTGAAGATTAGTTTGAGTTGATATTCTTTCGTTATTTTCCAGTTTATCTATTTTAAATGTTTTCATAATATCCTAACAAACATATTGTATATCGAGTCTGTCGGCAACATTTTTATCAACCGTGATAAGAGCATCGGAACGCCCTACCGGAAGTGATGAACAGCCTGTTGCCGCCATTAGTTTTCTTAATTCTAAATCAGTTGCGAGCACGTAATTAACGATATTTTGAGCGACTTTATCAATATCAAGCCGTTTTGTCAAACATACGTCCTGACTTGCAATACCTGCAGGGCACAAGCCCGTGTTGCAAGCATTGCAGCGTTCTGTATCGTTGCCTACGCAGCCTGCTATCTGGAGCAGCAGCCGACCTGAGAATACCCCGTTAGCACCAAGACAGATTAATTTAAACGCATCTGCTGCGAAACTTCCTGTCTGCCCGAGTCCGCCCCCTGCAAATATCGGAATTTCACCCTGTCTGCCCTGATTTATTGCCGCTTTATAACAATCTCTTAATTTTGAGGTTATCGGGTGTCCTGTATGGTTTAGTGAAATCTCATGAGCCGCACCCGTACCTGCCGCTAAACCATCCAGAAAGAAACCGCCCACAATATTATACGGATCCCTTAGCAAGTTGTTATAAACAGAAACACTCGTTACGGATGCTGCAACTTTTATTGCCACCGGAACTTTGAAATTAAATGCTGCGTTCATCGACAAAAACATCTTTTGGACGCTTTCTTCAATGGAATACAAACCTTGATGTGTCGGCGGGCTTAATAAATCAGCTTTAGGAACACCTCTGATTTCCTGTACGTATTTAGCGACTTTGTTTGCCATGAGCATACCGCCGTCACCCGGTTTTGCCCCCTGACCTATTTTGATAAGTATGCCGGCGGGATCCGCCGCCATATCAGGCATGGCATCTATTATTCTGTTCCAGCCAAAATGACCTGATGCAATTTGTAAAATCATATATTTTACATATTTTGATTTTAATAATTTTGCAGGGATACCGCCTTCGCCTGTGCACATTCTAATCGGTATTCCTACAACCTCGTTAAGGTAGGCGGTTGCTATTGCCATAGCTTCCCACATACGCCACGATACCGCACCTATTGACATATCACCCATTATAATCGGATATATCCAACGATTGGGCGGCAATGGTTTTGTTTTGACAATGTCACCGTTATTCAGCTCAAAACTCAGTTTATCGGCTGAAAGAACTCTGCCGAAAGGTGTTTTTAACTCAAATGTATGCCTGACTGCATCTAATGACGGATCCGTCATCTGAGATATTCTGCCGACTTTTATTTTATCAAGCGTTCTACCCTCGGTGTTAAGGTTTGAACGTCCGCCTTTTTTGACAGAATCGCCCGTTGCGGCTCTATATCTGATAGAATATCGGTCATCCATATTTCGGATAGGTTTTATTGCACCGTTAGGACAGACCCGCTCGCACATTCCGCAGCCCCTGCAATGGTGTTTGAATGAAACCTCCTGTTTTATTACGATAACCTTTTCAAACTTGTTTTTTTTCGTTATGTTTCCTGATTTTTTGCGTTTTTCAATAACAGGCTTGATTGCATTAAAAGAACACGCAGCCATACATTTACCGCATTGAATACATTTTGTCGAATCGTATTCCACAATCCAAGGCAAATCATCTCTATGCAATTCATTTACTGTTACTGCTGCCATCTTTCCACCGTCAAATCATTGTTTACTACTATCATTTCTCTTTCTTTTGGATAGACATCATTGTTCGTATCTCTTTTGGGAAGTAAATCATTTATACCCGCGACTTCCGATGTCATGATTACCGTATCATTGTATTTGCCAATAACGACGGGTCTTAGTTTTTTTGGATCGCAGACGCAAATAAGGCTGCCGTCCGGAACAACACCGAGAACCGTATTAGGACCGTTTGTTTCAAGGTGTTCCAGTGAGGCTTTTATTCGTAAAAGTATATCTTTCTCCTGCGGTTTTCTTCTTTCTATTTCGTTGTAAGAGAGCGGAAAAACCGTGTGCATAAAGTATTCAAGAGGCCATTTCAGGATTTTGTTAACATAATGCAGCGAATACAGAAAGCATTGAGAATCAGATTCAAATCCGATATAGCCTTTGTATAAACCCTGTTGATAGAGTTTATTTTTTTCATAAAAAGTATTTTCACCGTTAGCAAGTATGGTATACCCCTCTAAGAAAAACGGGTGTGCGGCATAGCGTACGATGCCATAGTTTGTGTTCTGTCTGCATTGTGCGGTAATAATTTTTGAGCATAATTCGTTATCATCATCCCAGAGATTAAAATATGTTCCTATATCTTTCGGGCTGCCGATTTCTTTAAGTGTTAAAACATCAGGCCAGAACGAGTATATATATCCTGCTTTATTTTTTTCCAGAGCTTCTCTCAGTTTAATGCTTGTATCAATTAAGAGTTCTTCTTTTTCTTCTTTTGTGGCATATTTGTGGCTTTTAGGGTACATAAGCACTTCAAATATGTAGTTTGGCATAGGTGTAATTTTGAGTCCTTTAATGTTCTTTATATCAGGTGACCATTGAAGTACTCGTTTAAACCCGAGATCATGCAGAATATCTTCCGCAAGTCGTGTTCCTTCGATAGTTGCAGCCAAAGACAGTATCGGCAGATCTTTGTAAGTTTCAAAGATACCGCCCAAATCCTGTAAAACGAATGCAAACCCTGAATCATCATGTCCTTCCTGCTGTGAACGCATAAGTTTTAAGGCTTCCGACGGGTGAATATTGTGTTTTGATTTAATCGCCCCAATCCTGCACATATATTTATTGTACTCTTGAAAACTCCCTGCTGTCAAGAAAAATTATTTGCCGAACTGATGAACGATATTATGTAAACAATTGTAACAATTTACATAAAAAGCCTAAAGTTTAAAGAAAAATAGCCGTCATGTGAAGTATAGGATTAGAACAAGGAGTAACCGATGGGTTTAGCCGCATCACAGGTGCGCTTGCTGTCACTGACCGCAAGACAACATGCAGTTGAATATGATGCTCAAAGAATTGAAGCACAGAAACTTCAGCTGTCTAATGATTCGGATGAAGTATACAATACTTATCTCGATGCACTTGATGCTACAAAAATTCAGTATAAGGTTGTGTTAAGCGACGGTTCTACGAGTTATCAGGATGCTACGTTTACGACACTCGCCGCTGCCGGTTTCCTGTTCAATGTCAACGGTACGATTTGTAATTCATTCGCAACTGTTAAACAGGCTCTTAGTGACCAGGGTATTGTTGATCTTACTGCAAGTGATTCTTATACTCTGCTCACAACTCTGGTTTCGGAAGGATATGTTGTTCTTATGGAACAATTATCCGATCCTGAAACAGGATATTCTTATAATTATACAAATGGTACAATTTCATACACAGATGATGATGACAGTACAAATGATAAAGAGTATGCCTTTACCACTACTGTTGACGATGGTTCCGGTATGGCAGTTTACAAAGTATTTGAAGATACCAGTGTATCAACCTCTACAAAGGTTCAGGAAGTTTCTGATGAAGTCGGATTAAAAAAGGCAGAGGCTCAGTATGAAGCTGATATGAACAAAATCAATGCGAAAGATACCAAATATGATACAGAATTATCTCAGCTGGAAACCGAACGTGAGGCAATCTCTACTGAAATTGAAACTCTTGAACAGGTCGCTAAGGATAATATTGACCGAACATTTAAAATATTCGGATAAAAGATTTTAATAATTTTCCCTATAATTTTCTACACAAGCCGCTTAGTCCCTAAGTGGTTTTTTATTTTGTTTATTAAACTATTCTTGCGTTACCGGCACTGTCAATTATAATTGTATTCTTTATAAACGAATGTGCCATAAGCAGTAAAAACGGGTTAAGCTCATAAGTTGACGAAAGGTTAACTTTTGCCTGTTGGTTAGCTATATCATTTTGGATTTGTATCTTTTGCTCAACCGTTATATTTGATTGCATGGCATGGTTTTCGGTAACTTCTTTCATTCTGTCTAATAAATCGTTCTGCGGAAATTGGTCGTTGCACTGTATATTCATATCTACAACATTGCCGGTTAATAAAACAAGCGAACCGTTAACATTGCCGTAATTTCTGGTTTGTATAAAGACTTTCAGCAATGATGAGAAATCAGAATTATTTGCCATTGTCTGAATTGCAAGGTTAAACCCGACACCCTCCTGAAGCGGATACCACGGAAGATAGAGCGTGATTATATTTTTTAATATTGAGGCAGGATTATTCTCTTCTGCAGCCATGCTTTCACTCACCATTTTCATAGTGCCTGTCAGTTGGGAATTGTCTATACCCTGCCTTGAGGCATTTGCCATTGCCAGAATCAGCTTTGATCTTGCATCCTTTCCGCTGTTTTTTAAGGTTTCCGATAAATTATTCAGATTAATAAGCCCTGTGAATAACAGTTCAAACGCATCATCTGATAGTCTTTGGCGCATCTGAGTTATTGTCGGATTATTTACATCATTCATTGATAGATTTGTGTACAAATTTGCTGCTGCTTCCGCCGCTCTGCTGCGCTCCGGCAATGGTTGGTCGTATGAATGTTCACGGTTCAAACGTTCGTTGTGTACCCGATTGTTCTGTATCTGATCACGTAAATTTATTGAACGCTGCATATCAATTTGACCTCTTAACTGCAGTTGATTGTTTAAATTCATTGGCTGGCGTATATCATTCATAGGTCTGTTTTCCGCCTGCGGTTTGTTTTCCGCCTGCGGTCTGTTTTCCGCCTGCG
>JAJPXE010000045.1 GCA_021205645.1 Candidatus Gastranaerophilales bacterium
ATAAATAACCAAACAAGATAAAATTTGCTATTTTAGTTTAACAGAAAATAATAAATTAATAATAAAATGTAAATTTATACTAATACAGGTTTAGTTTTTGTATAGGACACTAAACTCTAATTTAGAAAAATCTTCAAGCTTATATTCAATAACTTCGCCCGATTTTGTCGGTAAAATTAAGGTTATTACGTTATTGTCAGCCTTCTTGTCATTTTTCATCAGCTTAAGGACATGTTTTTTATTAATGAATAAAAAGTTATCGGTATCATAATCATACATATTCATAAGCGTGAACGCCTCATCATAGTATTGTTTGCTGCAAAATTCTTTTTTTAGTGCAAAATTAAACACAAACATAATCCCGAGAATTACACTGCAGCCGTGTGTATACCTTTTGTAATGCGTTTCTTCTTCCAGTGCGTGTCCGAATGTGTGACCGAGATTTAAAAATTTTCTTAAACCGCTTTCTTTCTCATCTTGATTGACAACGGCGGATTTTATTTCAAGACAAATCTTGATAATTTCTTTTAAAAACTCATTATTTCTGTTTTTGTAATTTTCCGTATTTGATTTAAGTATCTCAATCAGATTAAAATCTTCGCTATGATTACAGCTTTTTTCAATAAAAGCGTATTTGATAACTTCGCCAAACCCTGATTTATACTGCTTTTCATCAAGTGTTTTCAAAAAATTAAGATTGATAAAGACCATTTTGGGCTGATAAAAAGCCCCGACAAAATTTTTCCCGTTCGGCATATCAATAGCCGTTTTTCCTCCAACAGAAGAATCGACGCAGGCAAGCAGCGTTGTCGGAACCTGTATAAAATCTATGCCTCTCATATATGATGCTGCCGCATAACCCGCCATATCACCTGCAACACCGCCCCCGATTGCTATTATGATATCTTTTCTCGAAAGTTTTAAGACGATTGCTTTTTTGATTATTTTCTCAAACATTTTAAGTGTTTTTTTGTCTTCACCGTCTTTGAGAACAAAAAGTTCTTTTTTATCAAAATTAAGCTCTGTTTTGTAGAGTTTATAAACTTTTTCACTGATAACAATAAGACGCTTTTTACCTTTTGTGATATCATCAAGCTTTTGTTTTAATGATTGTATACTTTCATCGTTGATGATGATAGGATATGATTTGCTTTCCCCGGCGGGAATATTAACCGTTATTGCCGATTCTGCCATTATAGTTTCCTTAAGATTTCTTCTGTTATTTCTTCTTTGGTTTTGTTTGTTGTATCTATTGTATAATGCGATTTTTTATAATTATTTTCTCTTTTTTTGAGTAATTCCTCAAGTTTGCTTAGGGGATTATTACATTTTAAAAGCGGTCTGTTTGAATTGTTTTTAATTCTTTCAAACAGTATGCTTGTCGGAGCATAGAGATAAAACACAATTCCGTTTTTTGTCAGATTTTGCCTGTTCACCTCGCTTTCAAATGCACCGCCGCCGACTGAAATAATCATATTTTTTTGAGATGAAATGTGTTTTATTGTTTTCGTTTCAAGTTCTCTAAAATATTCTTCGGATTTTGTTTTAAAGATTTCGCTCACACTCATTTTTTCTGATTTTTCTATTTCTTCATCAATATCAACAAAGACAAAATCCGGCAATTTTTGTGCCAGAGTTTTCCCTACGGTTGATTTTCCCGCCCCCATAAGTCCTGTCAGCACGATATTAGCATCCATAATGAGCCTTTAATTCTTTCAGACTGTCGCCGCCGAATTTGTCCAGAAACTCATCGACAAGCACAATAGCAATACTTGCTTCGGCAACAACAGCACATGCCGGTACCGCACAGGTGTCAGAACGTTCGAAATGAGCTTCTGCCGCCGTTTTAGTTTTGATATCGACTGTCGGGAGCGGTTTTAGCATTGTCGGGATAGGTTTCATAGCTGCTTTTACAATAAGCGGTTGTCCGTTTGTCATACCGCCCTCAACGCCGCCGGCGTTGTTTGTTTTTCTTATTATTTTACCGTTTTTAATATAAAACGGGTCGTGCATTTCGCTTCCGTATAATCCGGCAGAGCTTTTACCTGCACCGATTTCGACTGATTTTATCGCAGGTATACTCATTACCGCCTGTGCAATCAATCCGTCAATTGCCCGATCATAATGGACATATGAGCCTAAACCGGCAGGAATATTGGTAAATATTACTTCAAATTCTCCTCCGAGAGTGTTACCTTCGGATTTTGCCCTGTCAATTTCCTGTTTCATTTTTTCTGATGTTTCCGCATCAAAACATCTGACTTCTGATTTTTCGGACAATTCTTTTATTTCCTGCAAGTTAAAAAGTGTTTTATTATTCTCAATTTTTCCGATTTTTCTGACGGTAGAAACCCCCTCAATATTGAATTGTTTGAGTATTTGTTCCGCAACACTTCCTACTGCGGTTTGGATTGCGGTTTTTCTTGCACTTGAGCGTTCAAGAACATTGCGTAAATCATCAAAACCGTATTTGACTGAGCCTGCGTAGTCGGCATGACCCGGACGAAGTTTTGTGAATGATTTTTCTTCAATCAGTTTTATTACATCCTCATCGGACAAGTCTACCATTTCCGGACACATAACCGTTTTCCAGTTTTCGTAATCATTGTTTATTATCTCAAGACAGATAGGTGCTCCGGTTGTAATTCCGTGTCTGATACCCGATTTAATTTCTACCTTATCTGTTTCAATCTTCATTCTGCCGCCCCTGCCGTAACCCTGCTGTCTGCGGAACAGTTTGGTATTTATCTCATCAGCACAAACAGGTATCCCTGACGGTATACCTTCTATTATTGCATTTAAGCATTTGCCGTGGCTTTCGCCGGAGGTTAAAAACCTGAACTTCTTATTCATAAATTCTATTTTACAATGAAATAATGGTAAAATCTATAGAGTTTGCGGAAAAATTAAAAATTTTCTTCTTAGATTATTCGGGGTGAGGCAAAATTCAACATTTCGCCCCACCTAACGGGCTAGTCTGCCGCTTGTTCGCTAACAAATTCTGCCCTCTCTAGCGGAAATAAGCTTATGGCCTTCGCAAGCGAAGCGGACAGTGCAACTGCTTCGCTGTTGCACCCGCTCCCGCAAGCTCCTGCTCCGCATGTCCGGAGAGGGCAAGAACTTTTTTCTCCTCCCCGACCGGGGATGAAGCGGGGCAGACAGTGCCAACTGCTTTTCGAGCGGAGCAGGCGGGAATCAATTTCCACTGCCGCTTTCGCAGCACCCGCTCCGCATGGGTGGGGTGCACTCACCTCGCAAAAAAATTCCCCCTCTCAACCGGGGAGGGGTTAGGGGTGGGGTGCAATTATTTCACCCGCAAGGGTAAGTGAATTATATTTCTGAGTTTGCACGGATATCACCTCACCTGTAGGGGTAAATGTATTTGTTGTTATAGAAGATAAAAAACACAAACAATTTGACAAAGTCCGAAAATAGGCTAAAAGCTCTATATAACTTGCTTAGAAATATAGAACAAAAAATAATCACACTATCTGTCAGACCGGAAAAAGTCCGAAAAGTCCGTTTTGCCTGCCAGATGAAATGATTATTTGCGATCCCCAAACCCGCTCACCGAATAATCATCATATAATCAAAAAAACAGAACAATATCCTTAATTGGATATTGTTCTGTTTTATATTTTGTGCAAAAAGTTCTTGTAATTTACCTATTCTTCTGCGGGAACTTTATCTCCACCCCGTATAGCGCCAAGAGTTGCTAACGACTCTCCTATGTGAAGTCCCCTTTTTATATCAACCGGTATTTTGCAGTTTTTAACCTTCATCTTGCTAACCTTGTTTGTTGTACTAGAATTGTTTGATTCGTATACGGTTGTTTCTGTTGTTATATGGTATTTAGATTCTTCTTGTTTAATAGTAGAATGAAGTTTCCCTCCATATTTTATGGTTGAATTGGAATGGGTAACTGTGACGCTTTTACCGTTAAATGTAAGATTTTCATCTTTGGAACTTTGTTCAATCTGTACTTCATTACCGGATTTATCGGTATAGACAATTTTTGTAACTAATGTTCCGTCGGATTTACGAATTACCGTTTTAGAACCGGTGTATTTTTTTCCATCTTCGCCTGTAACTTTACAATTATCTTCGTATGAAACAACTTCTTCTCCGGTGCTCGAAAAATCGTCCTGTTTTCCTGCTAATTGAGTCGAGAGGGTATCATCCTCCGGTTTAGACTGTTGGTAATTGTTTGTAGGTACATTAAAACCACTCGCCTTGCTTTCTAGTATTTTTCCTAATCCGTCCATATGTCTACTCCTTTCTCGATATAATACAAGATAAATTAGTCTGCGGAAAAACACTAATTTCCCGCTGATTTGTCCAACTTTTTAGCTTGAGATTTTCTTATAAATCTTGCTGTTACTATTAGATTTGCTGATACGTTTTGTTCACCAGACAAGATAAATTCCTTTTTTATTTACTTAATATCCTATATTATAATTTAAAGTTTTTTTTGCCTCAAAATTGCTATTTTAAATTATAAAACTTTTAATAAAATACCGTAATACACTATTATTACTAGTTTTTAGTGTTTTACAAAGGTTTATAATAGTTCTCCGGGCGAATTATAAATAGAAAATAACTTTATGTTGGAAAGAGTTAGATATAAATATTAGTGGTGTATCAGAAAAAACATAATTAATATCAATCAAGCAGCACAAAATGAAGGAAATGTGAAATCATGAGTATTTCATCATTCGGTCAAAAACAGCTTGATAAAATAGCAAAAACAAGTACAGACAATATTGGTAA
>JAJPXE010000064.1 GCA_021205645.1 Candidatus Gastranaerophilales bacterium
GGTTCAACATTACTGTATTTAAGTATCAAGGGTTTTTTTAAAACCTGTATATATATAAGTTTTTATATTGCGGTAGTTCATCATTTAAAATATAATGCTAAGAATATTCTGCCGATTATGGTCACGATTGCGTTATGTGTAAGTTCACAGTCACTAATCGGGATTAGTCAGAGTTTCGGTCATGTTGCAGAGATATCGGGCTGGCAGGATGTTTCAAATCTTAATCCTGAAGAAGTTATAACACGTGTTTACGGCACCTTGCTACCGCTCAACCCCAATCTTCTGGGCGGTTATTTTGTTATGTGTGTTCCTGTTGTTATAGGGCTTTGCGGATATTATTTGTATGAAAAGAAATATATTTATGCCGGTATCTTCGGGATATTATCAGTACTCTGTACGGTTGTATTATTTTTAACCGGCTGCAGGGGGGCTTATGTCGGGTTATTTGCAGTTCTGATAACACTTGTTATAGTTTCTTTCAAATTTTTTAAGAATAACTATAAAAAACTGTATATTTCGTTTGTATCCTCAATGACGGCGTTGGGAACATTTGCCTTATTTGCGGTCACACCTTTAAGGGTAAGGATTT
Organism: Candidatus Gastranaerophilales bacterium; assembly: GCA_021205645.1. Taxonomy (GTDB): domain Bacteria; phylum Cyanobacteriota; class Vampirovibrionia; order Gastranaerophilales; family Gastranaerophilaceae; genus UBA2883. The sequence continues at coordinate 590 of JAJPXE010000064.1, forward strand.
TATCAATCTTTGCAATGCGTTCGGACAGCTCAAATTCGTTCAGATTTAATGTTTATAAATCTTCGGTTCAGATGTTTAAAGACAATTGGCTTCTGGGTATAGGACAGGGAAACCAAAATTTTAGAGAGATATACGGGCTTTATATGAAAACAGGATTTGACGCATTGAGTTCATATAATATATACCTTGAAACAGCAGTAGAGGGCGGAATATTTGCTCTGTTCGCTTTTTTAGGTTTTTTGCTGACTCTTGTTTACAATGCTTTTAAATACATAAAAAACTCGGAGGATTTAAAAAATATCATTTTGGTTGCAGCACCGCTGCTTTCAATAATCGGTGCAATGGTGCATGGTATGGTTGATACGGTATATTTTCGACCACAAAACCAGATTATATTCTGGACAATGACTGCTATACTTTCGAACAGATTGTATTCGGCAGGCTCCTGTCCGAAGAGTTGAAATTAGTTTCGTGTGAGAGGCGAAGCTAATACGTTCGGTTTATCATTTCACTCCCCCAGGGGGGGGGGTAAATGTATTCTAATTTCTCCAATATATATACTCTTTCGGGTGAGGTGGTGACCGTATGGATTTTAGAATACAATACATTTTTTTTTCGTCGGAAAGAACCGGATTGCGTTGCTTTTGCTTGCATTGACGAAACTAAATGTAGGCATAGGGTAAAAACGAAACGTTATTATGTATTGACAGGCAATAAAATCTGACATATCCTTATTATATGGATAAGAATTTAAAACAACGCTGGTATGATATTGAACCTACAATGAGCCTTGCAGTCAGCTTGATACATAATGCGGCTCACGAACAACAAAGCGAATGCGCTCAAATGATTATCAAAAAAGCTCACGACTTCAATATCTATATAGAAAAAAATAAACTGGAAGATGCGTTTAATTATTTTTGCAAACGCTGGTATGATAAAGATAGAGAACTTGCCGATGCGTTTCAATATTTGAAGATTATGCCGTTTGAACTTCAAAAAGAGGTATCGCTGGAAATTATTGAAAAACTTGAGCAGGAATAATGCTGCAGCTTATATTTAATCCTGTTACAGTTTCAATATCCTGCTTGTTTATTCTCTGTTTGCTGAGGGTTAATGTTCTGCTGTCGATAATCATTTCAACACTAATCTGCGGTCTGATTTCAGGCATGCATATTACCGGTATTATGAACACTTTTATATCAGGCATGGGAGGGAACTCCGAAACCGCTCTTAGTTACATTCTTTTAGGAGCTTTTGCAGCTGCCATGAACCATACCGGACTCACTAATATTATCTCCGCTAAAATAATTAAATTTGTTAACGGGAAAAAATGTATCCTGTTTACTATTCTGATTTTGATTTCTATTGCCTCGCAAAACATAATTCCGATACATATAGCGTTTATACCGGTATTAATTCCGCCGCTGCTTCATACCATGAACGTTATGAACGTCGACAGGCGTGCAATTTCGTCTATACTGGCTTTCGGGCTTAAAATGCCTTATATTGTCATTCCTGCCGGTTTCGGACTTATATTCCATAACCTTATTGCAGAAAATATGGTTCAAAACGGTATCTTTATCGCTAAAAACGATATATGGAAATATACCTGGATACCCGGTTTTGGAATGGTTGCAGGACTTTTAATCGCACTGTTTATATCATATAGAAAACCTCGTAAATATAAGGATATCGGAGAAGAAGAGCCAAAAAGCGAAAACTTACGGCTGAATTACAGGCATTATATAACAATACTGGCGGCATTTGTAACATTCGGGGTCCAGATACTGACTCATTCTCTCCCGCTCGGTGCATTGTGCGGACTCGGGCTAATCTATTCTCTCGGAGCTGTCAAACATTCAAAAATGGATAAACTTATGGACGAGGGAATTTATATGATGGGTTATGTTGCCTTTATTATGCTTGTTGCTTCCGGGTTTGCAACTGTTCTCAAATCAACCGGAGGGATAGAAACCTTTGTCACATCGGCAGTAAATATATTACCATCAAGTCAAATTATAACCGCTTTTATAATGCTCATAATCGGATTGGTTATAACAATGGGAATCGGTACATCATTCGGCACAATTCCGATTTTAGCGGTAGTATTTATTCCCGTGTTTATAAAACTGGGGTTCAATACCGCCCAGTCGGTGGTTGTTCTGGCGGCAGCGGCGGCACTGGGCGATGCAGGTTCGCCTGCTTCCGATACCACACTTGCACCTACTGCGGGCTTGAATGCGGACGGACAGCATAACCATATTTGGGATACCTGTGTGCCTGCGTTTTTACATTATAATACGGCACTTATTGTATTCGCACTTATCGGGGTTGTGTTGTTTGCGGGCTAAACTTCGTTGTGATATTATATAGTTATGGAATTTACGGAAAAAACTCTAAAATCCGAATACGTATTTAACGGTAAGGTTATTGATGTCAAGCGTGATGAGGTACTTGTTTCAAACGGTCATCAATCATTGCGGGAGGTTGTGGAACACACGGGCGGTGTTGTTATTCTTGCCCTAAAAAATGATAAAATCCTTGTGGTTAAACAGTTCCGTTATCCGATTAAGTCTGTATCAATCGAGCTTCCCGCAGGCAAACTTGAAAAAGACGAGAACCCTGACTATGCGGCTCAACGTGAGCTTGAAGAAGAAACCGGATATGCTGCAGACGAATGGAAATCCCTCGGATTTATTTACACTTCTCCCGGGTTTTGTGATGAAAAACTTCACCTCTATTTTGCAAACGGTTTGAAGTATAAAAATCAACATCCTGATGAGGACGAAATTATTGAATGTTATGAGTATTCCATTGATGAAATCTATAGTATGATTGATAACGGGATTATAAACGATTCCAAAACGATTTGTGCATTATTGAGAGCAAGAAAGTATTTATCTGATGATTAAACTGGTGGCAACGGATATTGACGGAACTATCCTCGGAAGCTCAAAAGAGTTTACCGTCGGCGTAAGAGAATGTATTTCAAAACTTCAACAAAACGGTATAAAGGTTGTTATTGTAACGGGCAGAATGCATGCCGGTGCAAAAAAAATAGCAGAAAGACTAAACCTTAGCTCGCCCGTAGTATCTTATAACGGCGGATTGATAAGGGATAATGACAATAATACGCTGTATGAACAGTTTTTGCCTCCTGATGCCGTCAAAGAGATTATTATCTGGGGAAGAAAAAACGGTGTTCATCTGAATTTGTACACAAATGATATGTTGTATTCCGAAAAAGACAACGAAGAAATTCGCCGTTATGCCGAATATCAGCAGCTTGACTACACGGTTAAGAATTTTTCGCAGATACCGTACTCAAGAGTGTACAAACTTCTCGGGATTGATTACCGCAGTCCTGATACAGTCACACACTGGGTGGATGAAATGTCCGAAAAATTTCCGGATTTGTATATTGTCAAATCGACTCCGTATTTTTGCGAATTTTCGCCAAAAACGTCAACAAAACTGTGTGCGGTTAGGTTTTTACAAAAATATTGGGGTCTAAATGAGGATGAAGTATTAACAATAGGTGATCAGGATAACGATATTGAGCTTTTAAAAGCCGGCGGTATAAGTGTTGCAATGGGTAATGCAACAGAAACATTAAAACAATATGCAAACTATATAACCGGCACGGTTGACAACGACGGTTTTGTAAAAGCAGTTGAGAGGTTTGTAATCGGTGATACATCCGGCTCTGCCGGTTCCGCACCATTAGATAGGGATAAGGAAAGGATATACTAAATGTTTCCGTATAGAATAGGAATAGGATACGATATACACAAACTTGAAGAAAACAGAGATTTAATAATCGGCGGGGTCAAAATCCCTTATGAAAGAGGTCTTGCAGGTCATTCAGATGCAGATGTCCTGATACATTCAATAATTGATGCCTTTCTGGGAGCGTTGGCTCTCCGTGATATCGGAGTACTTTTTCCTGATACCGGCGAAAAATACAAAGATGCTGACAGCACAAAATTACTTAAAGAAGTATGTGAAATAGTTTATTCTAAGGGTTACAAAATCGGGAATATTGACACTAATATTATCGCTCAGGAGCCGAAAATGATGCCGTATATCAGGGAAATCAGACAAAGACTGGCTGAAATTCTTGATATTGATACCAATCAAATATCGGTTAAGGCAAAAACAAAAGAAA
>JAJPXE010000153.1 GCA_021205645.1 Candidatus Gastranaerophilales bacterium
TTCTGCCTGTCTTGGGGGCTCGGCTCTGTGTATAATCTCCATTTTCTAATCTTCCCCTGCCTCTGAACACTGCTGTCCATAATAATTTTGCTTTCTGAACGGATGAAGCTTTTTTTGCACGGTCAGCGGAGCAGGTGTAACCGGTTTCCGGATTACACCCGCTTTATATGCTAACACCCGCTCCCGCATATCAATTTAAAAATTTTTCCGCTGATTCTAATACTGATTATTGACTTTGTGAAAAAATTTATTAAATACATAGAAAACCCTTAGTATTATTGAATAAATTCGGGTAAGACTAACACAAACGGATGAGATTTTTCAAACTCAATTAAAATTATTTGAATTTATGTCGATAAAAACTCCAACAAGACGTAAGGAAGAAGGTGTACAAATGACAAAAGGTTTTGCAAGCGGATTTTATCCTCATTATGATTTAGCATCACGTATACAGCACACTAAACTTGATACGGGTATAGTAGGGATGTATCCTGCCAGAATGGAGCGTATGGAAGAGCCTGCGACACTCGATTTTAAAGGTGTTCTGTCTGGTCTTGTAGAAAATTTCAACAAAGACCTAAACGCTCCGGATAATCTATTGAAAGATGTTATGTCGGGAAATGATGATGTTGATATACACGATGTTATGACTGCTATGGCAAAAGCTGAAATAAACGTTAACGTCGCAACCCAGCTCACGGGTAAAATCATTCAAACATACGATAAAATTATGCAAATACAGATATAATATTGATATAGCAGACTTTGGGTATAATAACAAAAATTTGAATAAAAATGTTAGGGTGTTGTAAAGATGGATTTCAAAGCATTATTAAATAACAAAAATTTCTTGATAGGTGCACTGGCAGTTGGTGTAGTGATACTTGCACTGTTGATAACAATGGCAGTGGTATCGACGGTTAACGCAAGCAAGGGTGGCGGACAGGTTGTCAAGGAACGTGTAATCAAGTCACCTTTAGACCTGTTAACAACCGATAATCTCGGGAAAGCAATAGAAATTCAGGCTTTGCTTGCAAGAGAGGGTATAACTGCAGAGCGTAAACTTGACGGTACAAAATCAACCGTTTATTTACCGAAATACACACAATCACAACGTGACAGAGCACTTCTTGCAATTGTAAAAAGCGGTCTTATGGATCAGAATGTCGGACTGGAAATGTTTGACAAGGGCGACTTTACATCAACAAAAGAAGATAAAAAAATCCGTCTGGTAAGAGCTATAGATGGAGAATTAGCGCGTTTGATAAGAAAAATACCGCCAATAGAAAATGCATCAGTTTTTGTGTCAATTCCTGAACAAACAATGTTCACATCAACGCAAAAACCCGTAACGGCAACGGTACAGATTGATATGCCGAGCGGTGAAAAACTTGATGCGTTCAAGGTTAAGGCTATAACAAACCTGCTTATAGGCAGTGTTTCGGGCTTGACTTCCGAAAATGTCGCTATCACCGACACCAACGGTAATGTATATAACAGCATTATGTCCCCGACTGATGAACAGGAAGAAAGAATGCGTGAAAACGACAAATATATGCAGCAAAAAGTTAATATCCAATTAGACAGACTTGTCGGTAAAGGTAATTATACAGCGACCGTTTCCACATTTTTAAAGCAGGCGCCTACAGAAAAATTCACAACGTGGTATGACCCTAATACCAAGACTTCAATAAATGAACAGACATTCCACGAGGGTTTAGGCGACCAGACGGCAGACAGCAATAAAAATACCAATGCGGTCAGTGTCTATCTTCCGAACGGTTTGCCGGGAGGCGGGGCGGATTCATCCCAGAACAGAAACTATACAAGAACCGCTAAAGAAACTCAATATGGTGTTTCCAAAATTCAAACAAACGAATACATGAACTCGGGTACAATAGAAGACATCTCTATTGCGGTAACACTTGATAAAGCTGCATTACCTCCTGATATATCAATTGAAGAATTAAAAGAGCTTGTCGCCCGTGCGGCAAGTCCGAAAGCAAGACCGGAAAATGTTTCAATAGCGTTTAATGACTCGAACGATCCTTATCTTGCATCTGATAATCCTGAAAAATTACCAAAACCTGAAGAAACAGGAAACCCGTGGTGGCTAGCGGTAGCTCTGGTAGGATTGAGCTTAATTATAGGTCACAGATTTGTTGTCAAACGTTTACATCATATGAAACAACAACACGAAGATGAAATGGAGCTGCTCAGAGAAAAATCAATGCAGCAGGAACGTCAGTTACAGGATGTCAGTCGAAAAGCGGCAGATTTATTGACTCAGCAAGATCAGATGCAGCAGAATTTATTGAATGAAATTCAGACAAAGGGTCTGTTAGGCCGGCAAAATGTCGATATAACACCGCTGAAAGATGCTCTTGCAGAGCTTAAAGAAGAATTTGAAATGCTTGATGAGAACGAAAGTGCAGCAAAAATCAAGAGTTGGATTGAACAATAATCCAACCCTTGATATCATATAGGAAAAGAGAAAAGGTTATAAATAATGCCAATAGAAGGTTTTGATTACAAAGAATTTGCGAATATGATGTCATCACAGGCGGGTGAGCTTGTGCCAAAGAATTTCAATGACATGCAGCGTAATTATGTTGTTAAAACACTTACAAATTTTACGCTGTTAGCGGGCGAGGCAATATCAAATGATGCAAAACTCAATTTTAATGCCGATCAGGCTGTTTTTGTAACCCAGATTATAGCGGAATGGTCGTTTCATAAATCTATTGATCTTGTGCATTCGGGAATTATGCCGGAGCACTGGGACGGTGTAATGCAAAAGATTGCATTTACTATTTTTGAGATAGCAAAACAGGCAATCCAGAAAAATATTCCGCAGGATAAGACCTTGCAGTTGATAGAACACCACGTTGATAAGACTTATCGTGAAGCGATTGCGGATTTAGAGAAGCGTGGTATTATCTCAAATGAGATATCTAAAAAAGCGGCAAGCCAATCGAATATTGATGATATGGCAAAGCAGGTTCAGGAGCAGGAGGAACAGGAGCGGGCAAGGCAGGCGGCGCAAGCTCAGGCACAGGCTCAGGATAAAGCGAAACAGCAGTCTCAAGGTACTCCGCTGTCTCAGCAGCAAATGAGTTCCGGCAATTCGGATGGAAGAGAGCTTAAGCTAAAATCTATTGCTATGGTTATGAAGCTTCTTGATGAAACCAGAGCAAAAGAAGTGTTAGCCGAATTTCCGCCCGAAATTGCTCAGAAGATTATGTCTTATGTTAATACTCCAAGACTCGAAGAACAGGTTGATTTGCGTATTGCCCTGCAATGTCTTGAAGATTTAAAAATAATCATTCCGAAAAAGCGAAAACTCTCTCAGGATAATGTGGTTAGAGAGATGAACAAAGTATTTGATGTTCATCAAATGGAAGATATTGAACAGTTAATAAAACCGGAACGTCCTTTTATTAAACGGTTTGTTTCACAGGCATATGAAGGCGATTATTATTCTGCTGTTCCGCTTAAGGTAGCAGAAATTCTTGTCGGATATATTAAAGACAGTTGTAAAAATGAACAAAAATAGGGTTTTATCTCAATATTTTGCAAAACTTTGTGCTGAAAGCCCGGTATGCAGGAGCCTATTTATACGGTTATGGTGTTCTTTCTGCCGACTCATATTTTAATATCTGCACGGTGGTCACCTCACCCGCAGGGGTAAATATATTGGGAAAATACATTTATCCCTGCCCTCTCCTGCTCCGCACGGCAGACTATGTCAGCTCCGCTGACACCCGCTGCCGCAGAAGATGGCAGAAAATCGGTTCAAGGAAAACGAGAACCAGATCTTCGGGTGAGGTGACAGTTGCGCCCTTTTTATGATATAATTGACAGAGATATGAGGTGTTTATGGATAAAAATGTATTAAAGAATCTTTCCTATGGTGTTTATCTTGTATCAACACTTGACAATGACCGTCCGACAGGTTGTATCGCAAACAGTATCATGCAGGTTACACACGACACAATTGCAGTAAGTATGAACCATAACAATTTTACAACCGAATGTATTGAAAAGACCAAAAAATTTGCAATATCAATACTCGGCGTTGATGTAGAGCGAAATTTAATTCCTGTATTTGGTTTTCAATCAGGCAGAAATGTTGATAAATTCAAAGGGGTGGAATGTTTTCAAAAAGACGACTTAAATATCATAAAATCCGCATCAGGCTATATAACCTGTGAAGTTATCAACAGTACAGATACCGAAACACACACAATATACATTGCCCGAATAACCGGTGGTGAACTATTGAATGAGCAAATCCCGATGACTTATGCGTATTATCAAAAAGTCAAAAAAGGCAAAAGTCCAAAAACAGCTCCGACATATATCGAAAATTAAAATATCACTAAAACACCACGATTTAAATTGTAAATTTCACACTTTAAAATCGGCTAAAAGGTAGACCCTGATTGATTTTGGGGCTTGCAGAATTATTTTATTTGTGCTATAATATCAGTGGTCTAAATTGAGGTGTTTATCATGAAGGTATTATTTCCCATTTCAGGGGTAAGTTCTGCTTCTAAGGACGTTTTGCCTGCAAGCTGCACATCTAAACCGCAAATATCCTGCACATCCGTACAAAAAACTAACGTGAAACAAGGTTATTCAAACGAAGAAATCTATGAAGGTCTGGTAAACCTGAAAAATAATATCGTTTCACTTTTTGGCGGAAAAAATAAGCAAACAAACCCTGTTAATTACATAGC
>JAJPXE010000172.1:0-2322 GCA_021205645.1 Candidatus Gastranaerophilales bacterium
TTATACGCCAGTAAAATTCTGTTAAATAACTGGCAGCATCAAAAGGATGTTCTAAAAACTTGCTGTCACGGTTATTTTTAATTTGGGAGAAAGTCGGAACATCGACAATGCTTGTTCCTTCTTTAAATGAAAGATTATAGAGGTTATAAAGCAGCCATTTACATCGTCTTTCATCAATAAACAAATGCCTTTCGCCTTGAGAGTTTTTGACTCTTGCGTTAAAAGCCGCTATACGATTTAATATAGGCGGATTATAATCTCTAAGATGAAATTTAATCTGTTTTTTATCGTAGCCGTGATTATAGAGAGCTTTACGGATTATGGCATAATTCGTATATTCACTTTGCGTACTGCGATTATCGCCGGAGGCATCGCCGTTTATAATAATTTCGGACTGATGTTCGGGATATCTCCTTATAAATTCTTGAATACATTGTTCGGTTGTAGTTTTTTCAATAACCAGTTCATCAAAATAATAAACATTTTCTTTATCAATATAGGCAACAGCCCAGCACATAGGGTCAACATTGAAGTCGCATGTGATGTGCAGCGGCAAATCGGGTGTGTATTTAAAATGTTTAAGATTTTCTTCCGAAAACCCTTTGACCACAAGCCCGTTTGAATAATTGCCAAATTCACCCAGAACGTTAATTTTATAGTATTCTTCGTCAAAATTATCTTTCAGTGATTTAATAAAATGTTCCGGCAGATATACATTATTAGTAGTCGGTGCAATAATAAGCCTGTAATTGTCCTGTTTATTTTGGACAAAGCGTTTCCAAATCCAGCCCTTTTCGGATTGCGGGTTTGTGTGTCCGAATAAACGATATCTGAAATTAATCCAATCTTTACCTCTGTAAGTGTTTCTCAATCTGCCGAGCAACTGTTTAAAAGAAGCGTCGTCAATTTGTGACGCTTCTTCAATTTCTGCCCAGTGCAGGTTAAGTGATTTAAACCTTTCGGGATCATCAAATGCCGAAAACAAAATTTCTGACCCGTTCTTAAATTTAATAATCTTGTCGACTTTATTGTATATATAGTGGACATCAGCAGCATATCCCAGCATTTCTAAGTGTTCAAGATAAGTGACTAAAGTAGTTTTCCTAACGAGTTCATATTCTTTTGCTCCGACAAGTCCCCGGCATCCCGGATATTTTCTTGCAAGCAATAATCCCAGAAGTGCACCGCACCATGTTTTCCCGCTCCCGTACCCGCCTTGATATATCGCTACATCAAGCGGATAATTGTGCGGTATTTCAACAAACTCCTTTTGTTTATCAAGCAGTTTGTAATTAACCATATTTATACCTCGGTTAATCCGTCAACATATTTTTTCAGGTAGTCATAAATACATTGTGTAATAACCGGAACATACTCGGTTAATACATTTACAAGTACATTTACCAGCACATTTGATGAAACAAGTTTTGTTTTAATAAATGTGATGACGGCATTGTCAACATTTGATTTCTTTTCGGCACCGTCGATTGAATTTTTTACCTGCTCAATAATATTGGACTTTACATAATTCAACAATTCGGTAATATTCTCCTGTGAGAATACCTCCTTAAGTTTTGATTTAAAATTAAAAAAAGAAAAAATAGACATAAAAATACTCCTTTCGTCTTATTCATTATCGTCTGTTATGTAGACATTATTGTTATTGACTTCTGTTTTATATTCGCCATAATACGTACGGGCACCGTATGTTAACCATGTTTTATCTGTCAAAGGCAAGTGTTTCAAGGGCTTGATAGCTATAAGTCCTACTATCAATCCTGCAACAGTATGTTCTATAACTAAGTATGGTGCACAAGCAGGAACATAAGCCGAAAACTGGGTCTGTGATTGAGTAGAACCTGATGTCGTTCTGTTTATTGGAATTGTTGTCTGCCCCCAGTATATTTCTCCGCTTTCATGTTCCAATTCGGTATAATAAAATGCATTATCTGTACTGGAGGAACCAATAGAAGTGACAAAATCGCAAATATAACATTGTGCATTAGTATTTTGAAAATAATATGACAAATCAAAATATTCCGTTCCGCTTGACAGAGTTGTGGTATATGATGAGTAATCACCCTCCGCAACAATGATATGGTTAGGTGTGTAATAATCTATTTCGCTATCAGCAAGTGCAGATATTACACTCCCTGCCGATGCTGTAATGTTAGAAAGTTCTGTATCAGCTTTTGTATCCAGAGCGGCATCTACAGTGTCAGAGGTATAATATCCGCTCAAATCAACCGTTGCATTGATAACATTATCCTTTGTGATTTCAATATCAACACCTGCAGTTAAATTATCCTGTTTCTCCGCTGC
>JAJPXE010000172.1:2422-4741 GCA_021205645.1 Candidatus Gastranaerophilales bacterium
ATATCAACACCTGCAGTTAAATTATCCTGTTTCTCCGCTGCGATTGCATCAACTTCGACAGCTGTGTAATAAGTACTTAAATTTACGGTTTGTCCGACTAAGATTGTATCAATTTCAGATTTTGTATAAGTATCTATTTGTTCTGCAGTAACTTCATGGGGATTGTCTAAATTGTCAGTATGTTCACCCAGCATATCGTCAAGACTAACCGTCATACTGTCTTTAACATTCTGGCATTCCGTTATACACCTCTGTGCGGAACTTAAATAAGCCGCGCATTCAGATAGGCTTTTTTCAGCACTTTTTGCATACTGCTCTGCCAGCTCCTCATAGTATTTTACATTGTTATTAGAAATTTGTATCAAGGTGGAATTTTCATTGCTTGATGTATTTATATTATTAGAACTCATTATGTACCCTCCACTTTTTTAGGAAAAACAATAATATTATTAGGCTGACCGTAATCATAATTGACAACAAACAGGGTGTCCTCTGTCGTATCATCCGTGCACATTTTCAGCCCGTAATGGTATACCGCAAAATCATCATCATCAGGAACGGTAAGTAAATCGGTAAAACTTCCGGAAAGCACAAATGTAACATAAGATTGATAATTTGATTGGACTGATAATTCCGAACCGATTGTATTTCTGTTTTTATCTTGAACGGCAAAATATACGGTATAATCATTATCCGTGCTGATACCTGAAACAACGATTTCGCCGCTATCACCCTGATGTATAAATATTGTTCCGTCTTCATCAATATTAAGTGCCATATTCAACCTCCTGTAGTTTTTCTCTTAATTCGACAATCTGATTATTGTAGTAATCAAGCCACGTTTCACCCGTCGCCTTATCTTTAATCTCCGGCTCGCAAACCGCTCTGATACGTTTTTCATCAATATCGCTGATTTGAGATAAAATATCATAGTATTCATCTTCTTTTGCTTTAGCGGCAAGATATGTTTGATATTCTTCCGAATTAAGATATTCGGAATAGAGCATATATCCCGTTTGAATTTTTCCGATTTCGGTAATTTCAGAGGTTTCAAGTGTATCTAAATTAATTTGTTTTTGTTTTCTGTAATCGGGAACAATCGACCAGTATTCACCTTGAAAAACAGCCGCCTCGTTTCCCTTCAAATCAGGCGGAACAATGGTTGTAGAATTGGGCGGGAATAAATATTCACCGTTTCTTTTAGGATTTTCCTGTGCATTAGAAACCCCGAGAAATATTTTAGATTTCCCGTCATAGTTATAGATTTTCATAACAACTCCTTTCAAAAGTTAGTACTTAATAATAAATTTAACGGCAAGAGCCGGCGGCTGAACAATGGTACAATCATCAGAATAGACCGTAGTATCAGAGTTATACGTGCTTGCATCAAACACCATAAGCGGGTTAGATTTAGAGTTATCGTGACCTTTACCCCATGAGCCGCCTTTTGTATCTGCAGTGAAAGCACCCGTAACAGCAGAAGACCCTTCCGTCCCCGAAAGCCGGAATTCACCCTTAATATTCGGCAGGGCAGATTCAACATAATCTCCAAGGGAATACGTGCCGGCACCCCAGAGAGTTCTGTTCCTCAAATCAGGCAGGCAAAATGTTGTACTGTCCGAGCTGCCATAAGTGGTGCCGATAACATCGTACAAATCTTCATAATCATCAACTGCAACTTCTGACCCGTCGCAAAGCAGAAAACCGTCAGGTACTGTTGATGATGTGTAAGGTAAAATCATTCCCGTCTGAATAAAGGATTCCTTATACTCCAATAAACTCGTTACACTGGCGTTTAATGTTGCAACCTGTGAGCTGTAGTTCGCATTTTTTGAGGTCATATCATCTGATAACGCTGCTATTTCAGATTCAAGATAACTAAAATTATCATTAACAACTTTCGATGAGGCAAGGGAGCCGTATTCAATCTCGGTTAGTCCCATAAATTACTCCTTTCCGCCAATAATGGCATCATAAATTTTATCAACTTTTTTTTGCATATCAGAAATCTGTTCTTTCAAATTATTAGATTCTTCTTTTGTCATATATTTTTGCGAAACTTCCTCCAAAATTTGGCGGTGATGAAATTCCAGTGCCTGAGGAGTCACAAAAAAATTGTATTGAAAGAACATTATTAAAATAATCAATATAATTGGTGCATATTTATTTATCAGGTCTTTGTCCATAAATTCCTCCTTAGAATTAATAATTGGATTTTATCTTTTGTTTTCATCAGCGGAATATATTTTTCGCTGATAGATAATGAATATTGAAGATCAAATTTAAGTCGTTTAATCTGATTTTTAAGAGTTTTTATTT
>JAJPXE010000168.1 GCA_021205645.1 Candidatus Gastranaerophilales bacterium
AAAATATGCCATATTTAATAATGGCTATAATCTAACAACTGGTCGACAAACCGTTAGTCAAATATTTAATGAAGAACATAGAGACGAAATAGTTAAACTTATAGAAACAACAGCTTTAAGTTTTTCAAAAATTGGGGAAATGACTGGATATAGTATTTATACGGTCAGCGATATAAATAGAGGATATTTATGTCCAAAAGATGGGTTGGATTATCCAATTAGAAAAAACAGGGCAACACAGTTGTATTTACAAGACGATGTAGAAGTAGTGACAGTGCTATTAAAAGAAAGTGATTTTTCTTTTGCAAAAATAGCGGAAATAACTCAAACTGATTTTAGTTTTGTATATGACGTGAACCGTGGGAAAAGAATGCCTAGTAATATAGAAAAATATCCGATTAGGCCGTCAAAACAAAGACCAATAGTCTCTATTGAATTGGCAAGAAGTGTTGTAAATGCTTTGAAAGAAAATGTGATGTCTGCGGAAGAGATTGGAGAATTATTTGGGCTTCCGACATATACTGTTGGTCAAATTAATCGTGGGAAATTGGCAATTTGTAAACAGTTGGATGAGAGCTTTCCAATTCAAAAAAAACCGCATAGGAGTAGAACAAATTATAGTGCGAGAAAAATAGATAACAACCAGTTAAAAGAGGTTGTTGATATGCTCCTTAATACATCCGTATCAACAGAAGAAATTGCAAGAAAATTTAATGTAAACAAAACTTCAATTGACAGAATAAATAGGGGTGCCGTTTTTAAAGAAGAATTAAAGCAGTATAAGTTTCCATTAAGACAAAATAAAGATTATAATTTAATGCCTGTAGCGTGAATGGATAGTCTACTCCCCTAACAAATATCGGGAAACCGAGGGTACTATTATGCAAATTGGATTATCAGAAACTTTATACACTTTAATTGGCTGCAACCATATAAAACCAGAGGGCATGGCGCTTGCAAAGCGGATTGAACAATTGTTTAAGGACAGGTGCGCGGAGTTTAAGCAGCAGTATAAGTTAAATTTTGGAGTGTACTTCACGCCTGCGGAAACGCTTTGTTACACAGCAATGACAAAATTCAAAGAAAAATATGGGGAAATTCCAAATGTGTCAGACCGCGAATATTTCACCAACAGCATTCACGTTCCGGTTTGGGAAGAAATGACTCCATTTGAAAAGATTGATATTGAATCACAGTTGACGGGATATTCCAGCGCAGGCTGCATAGTTTATTCGGAGTTGACTGGTAGTGTTAAGCATAATATTGAGGCCCTTGAAACGCTTGTAAACTACGCAATGGATAAAGATGTCCCTTATTTCGCAATCAATGTCCCAAATGATACCTGTATGGATTGCGGGTATTGTGACGAGATAAATGATGCCTGCCCAATGTGTGGCGGCACCAATATTCAACGCTTACGTCGTGTGACCGGGTACATTACAGGAAACTACACGACAGCATTTAACAAAGGAAAAATCAGTGAAACGGAGTCTCGAATCCGCCATGATACTGCCGCCATACAGGGGGTCTAACCTTCAATGAATTATATGAAAATTGAAACGGCCTCTGTCAGCAATGGGCTTGGTTTTCGTGTTGTGCTTTGGGTTTCTGGATGTACTCAGAGATGTCCCGGCTGTCAGAATCCAGAAACTTGGGATTTTGACGCCGGATATAAGTTCACAGAACAAACCAAGCAGAAATTATTTGAAGTGTTAGATAAGCCTTGGGTGAAAGGTATTACGTTTAGTGGGGGACATCCGTTAGAATATGAAAATATTGGTACCGTCACAGAAATTATAGAGGATGTTCGAGAGAAATTTCCTGATAAAGATATTTGGCTCTATACAGGGTTTTCACTTACATACGACGATTTTAGAGATGAATCATTGTTTAGCCGTACATTGTGGATGTGTACCTATATCGTTGATGGCCCCTTCATTCTCTCCCAACGTGACATTACCCTTCCCTTTCGTGGCAGTACCAATCAACGCATTATAGATGTGCAGCAAACACTCGCAAGCGGCACAATTTGCGAGTGTCAAATAAATACATAGAAAGTTGGGCGATTTATATAGACGCAAAATATACAAATGACGACCTGCACACCATGCCCGCGGGGCCCCTTGAAAGAAAGAAGCAACTCACAAAAACCCGTATCCTTGCATGGCTTACCCAGTGGGGGGGGGTATTGTTACGTTTCCTTTTCCGGAGGCAAGGATTCAACGGTTTTATTAGACCTTGCTCGGAGAATTGACCCAAATATTCCAGCAGTATTTATTGACACTGGATTGGAGTACCCAGAAGTAAGACAATTTGCTTTGAGCCAGGAAAACGTGGTTCGACTTAAACCTGAGATGAATTTCAGGAAGGTGATTGAGACGTATGGGTATCCAATGATAAGCAAAGAAGTGTCGCAAAAAATTTACGAGGCCAGGCAAAAACCGGATGGAGTAGTTGCCGCTAGATTTAACTCGGATAATAAGCATAATACTGAATATCAAGGCCGGTATAACATGGCAAAGTGGGTTTGGTTAAAAGATAGCAACATTCCAATTTCTCATATGTGTTGCAATATAATGAAAAAGAAGCCAGCTCATAAATACGAGAAAGAAACTGGATTGCATCCGATTCTTGGTACGATGGCCTGTGAGAGCTTGCTTCGCAAACAAAAGTGGATGAAAACTGGCTGCAACGCTTTTGACGGCAAAAGGCCAACTTCTCAACCACTATCTTTTTGGACTGAGCAAGACATTCTTGAATATATCGTTCATTACAATCTTTCATATGCTTCTGTTTATGGGGACGTTGCGAAGGACAAGAATGGTAAATGGTGTACAACAAAATGTGACCGTACTGGCTGCGTGTTCTGCGGCTTTGGTTGTCATTTAGAAAAGGAACCGAACCGTTTTCAACGATTAAAACAAACCCATCCCCAGCTTTGGGAATACTGTATGAAACCATGGGACGAAGGTGGATTGGGAATGAAAGAAGTTCTTGAATATATTGATGTCAAATACGAATAAATCACTACACTCATATTTTCACCTCACAGTCTCATCGCATGATACTACGAGGTGAAAATCAGATAAAAACAATCCCCCGTAGGGCCAACTAAATCGCTCTACGGGGGCTGGGAGGAATTTATATGAACACATGGAAAAGCATTGTGACCGAGCTTAATAAAGAAAGTAGACTTTTGAGCGACCACATCAACTCAAGATACGAGGGTATCTTATATGACATTCATCGGGTAAAAGATGCTGTAAAGGATTTATCTTCCGCTGTGGATACTCAGCTCACCGAGGCTAATCGCACTATTTCTGACCTTCGCAGCTACATCGATATTCTTCTTCAGTTTATCACCGAAAAATATGATAAGGGTACCATCATCATCTACGACGAGCATGACCCGCACAGTATTCAGATAATCAAGGATGGTAAGCGCGTCGATACCTCGCGGGTGAAACATATCACGTTCTATTATGATGCAGATGAGTTTCCCACGCTTGAGATTGAGCAATGAGGATAGGAGGAAAAATTTATGGCCAAAGAAAAAATCCAAATTAAATTTGAAGCAACCAATTCTCTGGGCGACCACTATGTTGCAGAGACAAATACATCACTTTATTGCTGCACTGGCGACACTGAACTGTCCGTTATGGGAGAGCAGTTTAGTGTATTCCTGAGTCAGATGGGGTATTACCGCCCGAACGGGTATATCTTGATGGACGACATTACAGAAGAAGAAATGTGGGAGCTGGAAGATTATTTGCATGAGCTTCGGGGCGATAAAAAGAGTGGACAAGATAGTTCAGACTGACTGCATGACATTTATGCCTCAAATGGGCGACAGTTCAGCAAATTTGGTACTGACAGATATCCCCTATGGAGTTGTATCCAGACCAGACAACGGCCTGCGCAATCTCGATAAGGACAAAGCCGACATTGAGACTTTTGAGTTAGCCCCGTTTCTGGAGCAGATATATCGCATTGTGAAAAGCACAGCCATTATCTTTTGCGCCAAGGAACAGCTCTCTGAGATTTACGGCTTTTTTGATGATAAAGCAAAGTCTGCGGGGGGGTACAGTCAGGCAGCTTATTTGGGAGAAGACTAATCCTAGCCCCATGAATGGGCAATATGTGTATTTGTCCGGTGTTGAGAATGCTGTTTGGTTTAAAAAAACGCGGCGGCACGTTTAATGCCCGCTGTAAAAACACTGTGTTCCGTTTTCCTGTTGGGAGCGGCAAGCTACACCCTACCGAGAAAAATCATAAGCTGCTGCGCGAGCTGATTCTTGATAACAGTAATGAGAGTGATTTGGTGTTTGACCCATGCGCGGGCGCGGGAAGCTCCTTGCTCGTGGCGCAACAACTCAATCGGCGTGTGCTTGGCTGTGAGATAGATGAAGATTATTGCGCTTTGGCGAATGAGAGACTTGAACAAGACGAATTTGAAAGGAGCGCTTAATATTGGCGCATTGGATAGATAGACCGTTTATAAAGAAGATTAGCTGTGAGGATGTCCCCGTGGTGCGTTGTTCGGAATGTGGCATGGACTTCTGTGACTTAATCAATAATCATTATGTGGCATATAGATTTTGCCCCTATTGCGGGGAGCAAATTGACCCGACTGAGGATTCTGAGGCTGAGTGCTATGAACCTGAATGATTTAATAATAGATAAAGTAAGCAGATACAAGGGCTGGCAGTTTCAATGCTCTTGTGGGG
>JAJPXE010000049.1 GCA_021205645.1 Candidatus Gastranaerophilales bacterium
GTTGAATTTTGCCTCACCCCGAATAATCCAAGACAGCGGATTTTCGGCAGGGTGATGTCACGAAGTGGCAAGCCCGTAAGAGCAATTAACACGAAAATCACGGCAAAAAGCCGTAAGGCTTTTGAAGTGATTGCAGTGTTTTGCACGCCCGAATAATCCAAGACAGCGGATTTGCGTACGGGTGGAGTAAAGCGAAGTCCGGATAGCGAACAGATTGAGCCGGCAAAAGCGAAGCTTTACAGGCGAAATTCTGTGAGCGTGGAGCAAATCCAAGACAGCAGATTTGCGTTGATGTGGTCGCAGGACCGCTCCCGAAAGGGTGTACTTTTCGGATAAATGCGGTAGAGAGCAGCTCGGTCTGCTCTCTTTGATTATCTGCACAATCTCCTGCAGGGTGGGGCTTTCATCTTTTTCCCATCCCCGTCCGGTGATGGAGCTGAGCAGACAGTGCCAACTGCTTTGTAGGCGGAGCGGGTGGGAACCGGTTCCAGCTGCCGCTTCCGCAGTACCCGCTCCGCAGGGGTTGAATGCAATCACCTCACACGGGGGTGAATGAATTATGTTCTAAAATTTGCTGCATGTCAATTTTGGGATTTTTGCAAACCCTTTACCCGTAAATCAATCACATCAAAAAAAGATGCAATGTTCATTATTGCATCTTTTTTATTGATATTTGTAATCTAAGCTTGCTAAACAGCTTTTTGAACTTTTCCTGCCCGCAAACAAGATGTACAAACGGTCATTTTTTTCGATGTTCCGTTTACATTAACCCTGACAGTCTGTAAATTAGGTGTCTGCCGGTGAACAATTTGTTTATGAGAAAAAGTCAGCTTTGCAGCTTTTAGCGGTTTTTTCCCGCATACTTCACATTGCTTTGACATAATTAATCCTTTCTTCTTTGATGTATTTTTAAAATACCTTAAAGAAACAGGGAATACAAGTGTATTTTTCAAAAATTGTAAAGAATATTAACTTTCAACATATTCTTCTAATTTTTTACGACGATTAGGGTGACGTAATTTTCTCAGAGCCTTAGCCTCAATTTGTCTAATACGTTCTCTGGTGACACCGAACAGTTGTCCAACTTCTTCTAAAGTTCTTTGGCGTCCGTCATCCATACCGAAACGTAATCTCAATACGTCACGCTCTCTGGCTGATAATGTACAGAGCACTTCCGCCAGATCTTCTTTTAACAGCTCAGAAGCAACCGTCTTGATAGGTGCATCTGCAGCCGTATCTTCAATAAAATCACCCAATCTCGAATCTTCTTCTTTGCCGATAGGAGTTTCTAATGAAAGCGGTTCCTGTGCTATTTTGACAATATCTCTTAACTTGGAGATTGAAACACCCATCTCTGCAGCCAGTTCCTCTTCGGTCGGTTTCCTTGAGCGTTCCTGTGCCAGTCTTCTGGTAACTTTTTTAAGCTTGTTGATGGTTTCAACCATATGAACCGGAATACGTATTGTTCTTGCCTGATCGGCAATAGCTCTTGTGATAGCCTGTCTAATCCACCATGTCGCATAAGTCGAGAATTTGAACCCTCTTTCATGATCAAACTTCTCAGCTGCACGGATTAAACCTAAATTACCCTCCTGTATTAGGTCTAAGAATAACATACCGCGCCCTACATATTTTTTAGCAATACTGACAACTAACCTCAGGTTGGCTTGAACAAGTTTACGTTTTGCCTTGTCACCTGGAGTGCCGCCCTGCATTATTTCACGGGCTAATTCTATTTCTTCCGCTGTTGATAATAACTTTATGCGTCCGATTTCTCTTAAATACAATCTCACAGGATCTTCTACAGTCACACCCTTTGGCATTTCAAGCGAAGGACTTAAAAGCGACGGATCCTCTGACATATAACTGTCACTGCTCTTTAATGATAATTTCCCGACAGATATTATATCCTCTATGCTGTCTGAAGCAAGACTGTCAGGTATATAATCATTTTTATCATCTTCAAAATCTATTACATCTAATCTGTTATCGTCTTCTACGCTTACTATTGATGAACCGGGATTTGTTTTATTCATTTATTATCTCCATTTAATTCTAATTTCAACTTATCTCTTAGTGCAATCTGCAACTTTAATGCTTCAGCATCATCATTTGCCGCACTGTATTGTTTCTTTAATTCCTTAGTTGTTTCTTCGTTTGCTAACCTGCATATTTTTATTTTCATATCTTCTATTGCTTGATTCAGGTCGTTTGCCGATAATCCTTTAAAGGAATCCGCTATATACACTAACTCGGTTAATAGCCGGGTCGCCGCCGTATCTTCAACATACTCTGTGAACAACTTTTCCCGAAGACCCCTGACATTATTTACCGTATTTGTAAATTTGTCAATTGTAGTTTTTACAATTATTAACATTTCGTCAGTAAATATATCTGTTGGTATCATTTCACTTATTTGAGGTAAAGTAATTTGATTTCCTTCTATTAAATATACGCTCAATAAATTTTTTTGCGCAATTTCATTGATTTGTGAACTTTTTGTTACATTTGATATATTCGGTTTAATAATAGGTGCAAACATATTATCATCCTCAAACCGTGACAGCTTATTAACCTCCGATAAAAGAGAGGATTCATTAATATCCAATGCGGCGGCGGCCATTTTGACATATTCACCCTGAATAACTTTATTGTGGATTTCACACAATATCGGAATAACATCTTGAGTAATTTTTGCTTTATCCTGAGGAGTTTTAGCGAAATTTGCACGTTTTAATACATTATTAAGCTCAAAATCTATCAATAGCGGTGCATTTTTAATATGTTCCCTCAGAGCCTCCGCCCCGTGAGAACGCACAAATTCATCGGGGTCTTTACCCTCCGGAGGCGAAATAACACGGATTTCACAGGCATAATTTTCTTTATCTGTATTTACATGACTTTCATCAAACTGTTTGATATTACCCAGCGAAGTAAATACTTCACGAATTGTTTCACCGCCTTTTGTTGTAGCATTTACACCCGCTCTGTCGGTATCAAATGACAGATATATTCTTCTTGATTTTGTATATCTTGAAAGAAGTTTGACATGCTCCTGAGTGAATGCCGTTCCGCAGGATGCAACACAGTTTTTTATACCGTGTGCCTGTGTCGATATCACATCAAAATAACCTTCCATGATTATAACGGAATCTTCCTCTTTAATGGCTTCTTTTGCCGTATACAGCCCGAACAGTATCTTTCTTTTGTTATAAATTAAAGAATCGGCAGAATTCAAATATTTTGGATTTTGTCCTTCATCAACCGCTCTTGCACCGAATGCGACATATTCGCCGTCCTCATTTTGGATAGGAATAATTATTCTGTTTCTAAACCTGTCAATCCAGCCGTTTTTGCCCTGAACAATCAAACCTGCTTTTTCAAGAACTTCATCGGAAAACGAACCTTTTAGATGTTCATATAATTTATGATAGTCATTAGGTGCCCATCCGAGAGAAAAAATATCTATAATTGAGTCATTTATACTTCTTTGCTTGAGATAACCCGCCGCCTTGGCGGAATCTTTGTCAAGGGTAAGCTGTTTTTGATAAAACCTTGCCGCCATTTTGCATGCCCGTTTCATATCATCTTTAAGCTCTTTGTTTTGAGGTTTAAATCCTGATGTTTTAGGCAGTTCAATTCCGAATTTTTCCGCAAGTTCGGCTATAAGTTCTTTAAAATCTTTGTTTTGGGTTTTGAGAAGAAAGGTTAAAGCATCACCGCCCTCACCGCAGCTGAAACATTTATATATACCTTTCGATGGACTGACACAGAAAGACGGCTTTTTATCGTTATGGAACGGACACAATCCCCAGTAGTTTGCACCGGATTTTTTCAGCACAACCGATTGCGATACTACATCCACAATATCCAACCTGTCCTTAATCTGTGAGATTACTTCCTCATACGATAACGCCATAATACTATAATACCACCAACATCACACTCAACAACATAAAATCATTCAAACAACCGATGCAATGTACTCATGCAAGAATTCCGGTTCTGTTTAACATCTAATAATTATACTGATTTGTAACTTCGGTAAAAGTCATGTTGTTGCAGTCGATGTTTTTAATATACTCCAGTTTCCCATCAATAGCGACTATTTCAGGATTTTCAACAGAGGCGTGATAGTAATGTTTTGCAGCTTTTGGATTTATCTCATTTACTGCATCAAGAATATTATTGACAACGGTGTTCGTTTTGAAATTATCCCCCGGCATGATATTAACTTCCGTAAATCTTGGAAACTCTTTAGTTATAAGAGCTTTAACAGCACCGATGCCGGTTTTTTCATAAACATGATATAGCAGTTGTTCGCCGGAGTTTTTATTAACAAGATTTAATAATGCACAGGTATGCACATCTTTTGTAGAGAGCGGAACATTCATACCGGATTTAATCCAGCCGCCGCCGTAGCCTCCTGATTCTGTCGAAAACCCAGCCGTTTTTAATTTTGTTCCTGTATATTCCGCCAATGGTGTTGAATTCTGTGCAAATTTATAGCCCCAGATGCCTTTTTCCAATCTCGGGTGTGTTTTTTGATAATATGATCTATAAATACCGGTGTCGATGATTTCAAGCTTAACACCGTATTTTTCACACAGATGTTTTGCTTCTTTTGAGAAATCTTTTGGATAAGTCTTTCTCGTAAATTGTACCGGTTCTTTGTTGTCGATTGATTTTATCATATTCAAACAAAGTCCGCTGATAATATT
>JAJPXE010000120.1:0-3510 GCA_021205645.1 Candidatus Gastranaerophilales bacterium
GTACACAACCTATTATTATTAATTGTATAACTAACATTTATTAAATCAAACAATGACAAGAATATTTGCAATACAAGTTCTATACAAGTACTGCTAACAACCCTACAGACAGGTATTGGATCGGAAAGGCTAAAATGCAATATTCACATAAGTTAACTTTCTTGATAAAATTTGTTGTTTTTATTATAATGTACGCAGTAAGTTTCTAAAAAGAGGTATTTAATATTGAGTAATTTGAATGAGGGTGTAGGGAAAAAGATTGTGGAAGCATTAAAAAAACAAACGGAGTTGGAGTCGTCCGGAATAATTGATAATTTTTCGACACCAAAAACAGATAATTTGGGAGTTGATGTTTCGGCAATAGATGAGATTACAAATAAGGGGCTGCTCCAGTCTTCACTTGAGGATGCAACAGATATGAACGGAGTTAACGATATTAGTGAGCTGTTTAATGATTATGAAGAAACAACAGAAACAAAAGAATCATTTAATGATTTTCTGAACAGAGGCGACAGAACTCCTGAAGCGGCTGCTATGCCGGGGAATATTATTATATTAAGGAAACTAATCTCGCAATTGCCAAGCGGTGTTACAAGACATACCGGTGCTCAGATTATTAAGCAGACGATGGAAGCTCTCGGAATTTCCATGAAAAGCGTGTTAACAGAAGCTCAAGAAGTGCAAAATAACCTTAAAGAATCTTCCAAAGAATGCCAGATGATGATTCAAGAATATAAAAGGAAAATTACAAATCTTGAAAAGCAATCCCAAAATTATCAGAAACAATATGTCGCACTGAACGATTTAATCAGTTTGTTCATACAAACTACACAATAAAAAAGACCGGTTTTTAAACCGGTCTTTTTTGGAATCAATACCTTTATTAAATCTTTGGATTTTGAGCGGTTAAGAAATTGCAAGTGTCTGCGATTTTTGCACTTGAGCCGACTAACCCTGTAGCGGCAGACAATCCTGCCAGTACCCCTGCCGATTTTTTTACAATCGGATTGTTAACGTATTTTGCCAGAGGTTTAAATTTAGCAATCAATTCCAAAATCTGAGTCTGTTTCTGAGCTTTCATTGTTTTGGAGGATTTTACGGCTTGAACCAGACTGGTACCGATTTTAGATGAATTTCTGAGTGTTCCAAAAGTTGCCATGCCGGCACCGCCGCCGATAGTAATCTCAGTTGAGTTATCTTTCACTTTTTGCCTCATTTCACCTTTTTGGAAAGATACAGGCTGTGATTGTACTGATAACATATTACACCTCCCCGGAAGAACCGGCTGCAAGTTCAATTGCTGATTTGTCATTGTTTCTGCCGGTCAAATTATCGACCAGAACAGAACCTGTCGTTACACCTGCCATTGTGTTTTCTGCCGCATTCTGGATTTTTTCACCGTTTATTTTCGCATTTTTTATAGATGCTATCGTATTCTTAAAAGGTTCCATTACTTTCTTAACTTTTTCGTTGTTCATAAATTCTAATACTTTTTGACTTGCTTTTGAATTCTTTAATGCCTCTAATTTAGCTTTTACTTCAGGTTTTTCCGTCAATTTTTCTATTGATGTTTTGACAAAATCAACTCCTTTTTTAACAGGTTCTTTAACACCTTTTAAACTTTCAAATGCTTTTTTTGCATTTTTTGACTTAGCTATACTTTTTAATGATTCAATTGCGATTTTAGAAGAATATTTTGAAACAACAAATGTACCTGCAAGACCGGCAGCTGCTGCTACGGTTCTTGCTATTTTTCCCATCTTCTTTCCGCCGGCTATATCGGAGTTTTCCAATTCATCCGCAAAATCATTCCAACTGTCACTATCAGCCCCTATCTCATCTTTTGCTTTTTTACGTTTTTCTTTTAGTTCTTCAACATTGAAAGAATCTCTTTCACCATAATTAAAACCTGCTGAATTTCTTTCATCTGTTTTTCCCTTGAAACTCAACGGGGAACTGTGGCTTAACTGCGGCTGATTTTGAATTCCTAACATCTTGCACACTCCAAAAATAACTTTCACACATATATAATAACGTCTATTATTCTGATTATTTGCTAATTTTACGTGTGTTTTTTACAAAAGTTTACATTTTTATTGCCATTTTTATTGTATCAATATTTGACCTCAAAATTTTTATGATTTAAAATTATTCAGATATGAGGATGCGGAAAAATCAAGAATTTTTTCCGCAAACTCTATAAACGGACAGGAATTATGGAATACAAAAATCTGAAAGATCTTATTAAAATAATAGAAGTGTTAAGAAGTAAAAACGGCTGCGTATGGGACAGGGCTCAAACTCACGAATCCCTCACCCCGAATATGCTTGAAGAAGCCTATGAAGCAGTTGAGGCAATAAAAGAACACAACCCGGAACATTTAAGAGAAGAACTCGGAGATGTGCTTCTGCAAGTTTTATTACATTCACAGATTGCAAAGGAATCAAACGAGTTTGATATTGAAGATGTTGCAAAAGAACTGAAAGATAAACTCATACACCGGCATCCTCATGTTTTCGGCAATAGACATGCCCTCACCCCGCAGGATGTAGTTGATAACTGGGAAAAACTCAAACAGGAAGAAAAAACCGAACGAAAATCCCGAATGGACGGTATCCCCCTGACTCTGCCCGCCCTGATGGCATGCCAGAAAATCAGCAAAAGAGCTGTTAAATCCGGATTTGAATGGGATAAAGTCGAAACCCTGCTTGATTGCATTAAATCGGAATATGATGAGTTTAAATCAGCGGTAGAAAGCCGCAATACCGATGCTATGGAAGATGAAATGGGAGATATATTTTTTGCAACGGTTAATCTTGCAAGGTGGTACAAGATTGATGCGGAAGAAGCACTGCTGAGGGCTAACCGCAAATTTATGAAACGGTTCGGAAAAATGGAAGAACTTGCGATCAAACCGCTTGAAGAATATTCGTTTGATGAATACGACAAACTCTGGAAACAGGCAAAAAAAGAATTGAGAAAAACCTAATACGCCGCATTTAATCAATGAATGTTAAAAAAGGTTATATAAACATATACCGCAACAGATACCAGAAGTGCCAGAGTACCGATTAGATTAATCTTTAGCGCCGAGTGTTTATTCTCTACAAGGCTCGGATATATGTATTGTTTTGCCTGTTCTTTTTTCTTTTGATAAATTTTGTTATTCTTTTTTATTTGCTTTTTTTTAGCAATATATTTTTCTTTCAAAGCTCCTTTTTTCTTTTTCTCACCCATAACAAGAATTTCTTCAGAGAATTCAAGTTTTTCGATTTTTGCAGGAGCCCCGTTTGCAAGAGCGTAATTCAGGGCAACCTCAAACGCACGTTTTATACAATCAAGTGCAAGATTTCCGTCCTGTTTAACTTTTTTACCGTGAGCGGAAACATTTCCCTGTGCTTTTAAAAAATATAAATCATTTATAATCTCACGCTGTCTGATATTTTTTGTATACAACTCCTGCAGCACAACTAAACATTCATCAAATGTCGTATCAGAAATCAGCCTAT
>JAJPXE010000120.1:3520-4698 GCA_021205645.1 Candidatus Gastranaerophilales bacterium
CATTCTCTGCAAAGCGGCGGGTCTGTACTATACTCTGCTCAAAATACTCATCCCTGAATAGTTTCTCAGCATCAGTTATAATTCTGTATAAATCACTATCTATTTTTTCTAAAAAATCAAAATTAGACATAATACTTCTCTGCTATTATATATTCTACCATAATAACAGAGTAAACCCTAGTGAGCAATAGCAAGCTGTTGTCTGTAGAATGCACTGTTAATGATTTTTATTTGAATTAAATTATTATCTTCATCAGAAGTATTTGATAACTGAACAAGGCTGTTCAATCTGTAAAGAAGTTTTGATGCCTGATAATTTTTATCAGTTTTTTTCAACAAGTTCCAATAATAAGCTTCTTTTTCCGTCGCAAGAGTTTCTTCTTCAAGAGTAGCCGCATCAGCCTTGTGGAAGCTTTCGTGTGCAATCAGGCATGCCAGTTCTTCAGTTGAGGCATTTTTATATCTTGTATTGATAAGAATATATCTGTTGCCGAAAGAATCCGTTGAGTTGATTGCAAAATGTGAGCGGTAATCATAAGAGAGCAAAGACAAATCATAGAAAATGACTTTGACCGAGTTTTCTTCAAGATTAGCAAAAACTTCATCTGCTCCTGCATTTTTTAACATAACGAGTGCTTCTTTTATATCCGCATCGGTTGTAAAACTATCTACGTAAGAAGCACAGGCAGGTGCGATGCAGAAAATCATCATGGCGATAGCCATAAAAAATAACTTAATATTCATAATCCCCGATAAATCCTATAATCGTACTTATCGAATTTTATGTAGATGCGAAACGGCAGAAAACGTGAATTAAAAATTTAATGATACAGTACCGCAGACGTACTAAAAATGTTTCGCACGGCATATAACCCGGTAGGTAAATGTTATACTCTACTAACATTTTAGACCATGTGAGTGTAACCCTGCAACCCTAACGACAAAAAATATTTACAAATATTCACAACACTATCCGCAGCAGCCGTAAAATCTGAAAGCTTATTTCTTACAAACGACGATATAATAACAGGGGAAATAACTATGCATAATATATGTAACAATTTCTTAATAATCCGCTCTCAAAAGCCCTGAGCCCCGCCGGGCTGGGGGATGGGCTGCAGAGGGGTGTCGCGGGCGAATTATGAAATGGCAGAGAACTGGAGCCTAACTAATCTAGG
>JAJPXE010000094.1 GCA_021205645.1 Candidatus Gastranaerophilales bacterium
CGATTTATATTACCATTGAAATCAAGGATTATTGAAAAACTTTATATACATGTAAGATTTATTCCGTAAGGTAAGAAGAATGTCAGAAGCGATATTAAACGAAACCCTGTTATCTTATGTTCAGCGAAGAAACCAGATAAACATGCAGATAACACAATATCAAAACAGTAAGACGCTTGCGTCTGCTGAAACTTCTGATTTAGCAGAATGGAAAACTGCTAAATATTCTGCTTTGCGTACACAATGTAAAAATATTTTCTCTGTTTCCTACAAAGATTCTACATATTCGTATGTAGATTATACGGAAATCCCTGAGTATACGGAAGAAGTAACTTACATTGATTGTTATTATGAAGCTCAGGTGGAAGACTTAACAACATGGGAAAGCCAGCTTGAGAACCAGATTACAACATTATCTACAGAATTAGCGGAAATCAATTCATATATGGATTCCTACAAAACCATGCTGTCAGACAATATCAAAAACGATTACAACTACGCAGAAGGTTTATAAAAAGTTTTACTTACCTAATCTTACTAAATCGATTTTTAAAGCCGTTCAAAAGAACGGCTTTTTTTTATTATTTATATCTGAACAATTCCATAGGTTTTTTGATTTTTCTCTCCAGTGCACGCCTGAATATTCCGGTATAGCTATCGCCGGCATATTCATGAGCTCTTTTAGAGTTTTTAATAAATCTGGTCATTTTATAGCTTAATACTTTTAAAGGCCCGCCGTCACGAACTTCTTTCGGAGTTTCTGCTTTTTCCGGATGTAATAACGTATTGAATATTTCATCCTCAAATTTCTTATCTTCAGGGGCTTTTACATTCGTACCAAGATATCTGTTAGATAAATTAGTAAAAGCATTTGTGAACTTTTCAAATTTAGTACCCTTAACTTCGTCAGGTAATGTCAAACCGTTGTTTTTTATATGTGCTGCCCAATCTGTCAAATGGTGAATATCTATCCCTCCAAAAACATAATGCTGGAAAGCATGATGAGCTATAAACACACTGTTAAATTCCTTTGACGGCACAAGTATCTTTGTACCGTGCGGGAGTACTTTCTCGCGGGGATTGATTGATTTGTGCAAAAATTCATCCAGTATACCTGCCTCAGGTATTCTCTCCTTGTTTATAAAGTATCTGTGATTTTCAATTCTAACACCCTTATATTCAAACTCACTGTGTTTGTTTTTCTTAAGATCTTTGTCTTCAACTTTTATTCCCATATCAGTAATCATATTGTCAACGGTTTCATACGTATTAGAATGTCCGATTGTTTGAGTGCCTTTTTTTCTGGTAAAGATATCAATATCGCCGCCAAATCTGTTCGTAGGTTCAGGATATTCCATTGAAAAACCGACACCTTTCATCTGTATTGTTTCTATACCTTTTTTAGCAAACATTTCTGATATTTCGCCGATAATCTTTTCTTGTTGAGCGTGTCTTGCTGCTGATTCTTTTTGTATACGAACCATTTTCATCTCTACATCTTTCGGAACAGTTCCACCGGGCAGTTTTTCGGTTGCATCCAATGCCATGCCTGACACTGATGATTCCTGCGAAACCTTAAGCAAAGCTGCCCAGTCCGAGTAATTTGCACCCTTGAATACTTCTTCATTAACCGGAGTGTCATTTAATGAACTCTTTAATAACTCAAGAAGCATTTTTGTCGGCTTATCAATAGCATCTGTATTGCCGGTCTTTTCCAGCTTATCGACACCATTTACTGATGTAATATATCTGCGGGGAACGGTAGCTCCCGGTTTTGTGACCTGTTGTGGGTTTTGAATACTTAACGGGGTAATATCATTCATAATTTTTTCCTTTTTATTTATTACATTTGTTATAAAGGATGTAAAATTATTATTTGCTATTAGTTTCCCGTTTATTAACAAATATTTACCATTACTTACTATTACTTATCCCTATTTTTCCCTATTTTTCAGTGCTTCATCAAGTGCTTTTTCCAATACTTTTATTTTAGACTCCAGAACCTTTATGCGGGAAGAGTTTTCGGTTTTATCTATTGAACCTTTTTCCAGTTCACGCTTGTATACATTTAAAGACTCTGCCGTGTTAGAAAAAATTATGTTAAACGCAAGAGCGGATATAGAAACACCCGAGAGAAAAATATATAAAAACAATTCACAAATCTCTTTTACAGAAATGTTTCCGGCCTTTAAAAGTCCGGTACAATCCGTATATGAATAATATCCGCACAAACCGAATATTATTGCCAAAATTAGCGCTATAATATATTTTTTCATGGTTACTCCTTTGTATTTTTTGCCCGTAAATAATTTAAAACTTTTTTTATTTTCTCATCAGGTTCAATCTCAATATCAATGAGTTTTCCGTCAAACGGACTGATAAATTTCAATTTGTACGATTGCAGAACCTGCTCGTCTGTTTTAATTTTCATTTTACCGGACCCGTATAAAGTATCATTATATACCGGATGATTGATATAAGAAAGATGAACTCTTATCTGATGTGTTCGTCCCGTTATTAAGTTTATATCCAGATAAGCTGCGTCGTCAAACTGTTCAATAACACTAATTTCCGTAACAGCCGGTTTTCCCTCCGGTGTTACGCACATTTTGTTCGGATGTGCCTTATTTCTTCCGATAGGTTCATTTATCACAAGGTTTTGAGGTATAACTCCTTTTACAATAGTTCTGTAATGTTTTTCAATCACCCTGTTTTTAATCATTCGTGCAATTTCAGAATGCGCATAATTAGTTTTCGCAATAATCAGGAGTCCGGAAGTATTTCTGTCAAGTCTGTGAACAATGCCCCGTCTGAGTCCGCCGTTTAAATCCGAAAGATTATCACCAAAAACGGCAAGAAGTGCATTAACCAGTGTATTGTTTTTCTCCTTAGAATCAGGATGGGTCAACATGCCTGACGGTTTATTTACTATTGCAATGTTTTCATCTTCATAAATAATTTCAATAGGAATGTTTTCAGGTTCAATTCTATAAACATCAGCAGCCGAAAAATCACAATATATTTTATCATCCGTATGAATTACCTGCGACGGTTTGCAGGATTTATCATTCACGAGAACTTTTTCAGATTTTATAAATTCCTGAATTTTTGTTCTGGAAAGCTCAACAAACAACCCCGAGAGATAAGAATCTATCCGTGTGTTCGCATCTGTTTCATCCGCTATAAAAATATGGTTAGTCATGTCTTAAATATTTTCCGGTAACAATAAGGTACATTATAGCAAGAACACCGAAATTTATTAAGATATCTGAAATATTAAAAACAGGAAACTTAATAAATTTTAAGCTAATAAAATCCCTGACATAGCCCAGAGTAATTCTTTCATAAGTATTGCAAAAAATTCCAGACAAAAGCATGGCAGAAAAAAAATAAAATACCGGTGAATATTTTATTCTGTTTCTGAAAAGCTCAAATAAAACAACCGACATAACAATAACGGAACAAATTATTAACAGTAAAGTTGAATGTTGGAACGAAGAAAAAGCCGCTCCGGTATTTTTAACATATACAATATCAATAAATCTCAGATTGTCGCAGGCAACAAAGACATTGTTCAAAATATATCCGGTAATCAAAAAATTAAATACGACCATAAATATTAAACAGACGACAAAATAAAACAGTTGATTAAAATATTTATTTTTCTTTTGGTTCATGTTTAATCTCGATATATTTGTTCTTAGGAACAACATTAACTCTTCTTATTAAGCAGGCAAACCCCGATAAATTCATATTAAAAGTATTATTGGCATTAACAGACGGTTTAGAATAGCCTATGGATGCAATAACATATTCGTTAGTATTTTTGGAGTTAGCAATCATGACTCTTTCAATAGTATAATCTTGAGCAAATTTTTTAAATACGTCTTTTTGCGGTTTTTGCGGATAGGAAACGATTTCGGAGCTGATAGAACCGATGGCAAAGACTCCTTTAGGCGGTGCGATATAAAGTTTAGCACTGTATTCTTCTCCCGCCCCGACGAACTGCGGTGCCTCAAAATACATAGCAACACTCTTTGCCTCACCCCACGCAATGTTTATTTCTTCGGTTATAACATTCTCACCCGTTATAATCCAGCTCTTTCCGCTGCGTTTAAGATAATAAATTACATCCACATAGCTTTTTAAAGTTCCTTTTTTATTGTTATCATTATAAACAACGGCAGAGGCAGCCTCGGAAACGTTAGCTATTGCAGTATCGCCAAAAAATGCAACGGAATTGACATAATTTTTGTACTTGATACCTGAATATTGCTGCCACAAATCCTTAAAAAGCCCTGATGTTGATTCATAATTGAACCCGTCATTACTGATATATTCCGGCGAATAGAATTTCAAGAATTTTGCCAGATCCGTTTGATTTGCACAACATACATGGTCTTGAAAGAACTTGATAACAGAATAGCGGTTGCTGAAAGTAGATTTGGAATTGTTGAGTTTTTCCCTGATAGGCAAATCTTCAGCAAATGCCGCAGAACCTGTAACAAAGAACATAAAAACTAATACCGGCAAAATAAACTTTTTCATACACAGTATTATACAGGAAAAATTTAAAATATCATAATTAATAATAGAGGATGCGGAAAAATCCGAAAAATGGAATGCGGCAGACTGTGCTGTACGGCAGCACCCGCTCCGCTCCCCTCC
>JAJPXE010000063.1 GCA_021205645.1 Candidatus Gastranaerophilales bacterium
ATCCTCCATGCCGGAGCGTTGGAGAGATGTTTTAAAGTATTTTGACATGTATAAAACATCGTCCCTGCCTGACAGAAAAATCGCTAGAGAATATTTTATAAAAGTTTTAAAGCTTGAACATGCGGGAAGTAAAAACCTCTCTAAAGAAACTACAGGTACTTGCCCTGACCCGTTTTTAGATGTTACTTATGTGAAAGGTGTCGGACCCCGTATTGCGGCTATGCTTAATAAACTGGGTATATTTACGGCAGGTGATTTATTGTTTTATTTTCCGAGAAAGCATATTGATTATTCAAAAAGAACACTTATAAAACATCTTGAGCTTAATCAGACTACAACAGTATTCGGATATATTAAATCCGTAGAATCGTTTATAACTCCAAAGGGGCTGGGGGTTATGAAAGTCAGGGTTGCTGATGAAACCGGAAGTATTCTGTTAAATTTCTTTTATGCAAAGAGTTCCAAATATATTTTAGAACGTTCAAAGCGGCAATTCCCTGTCGAAGCCGGAATTATTGTTTCAGGAACCGTTAAAATAAATTCTTATGACGGAAAATATACTCTGGATAATATATCATATTCTATAATGTCAGAAGATTTTTTGACAAAGACAAATTTAAACATTGCTCGAATAGTACCTGTTTATTCTTTGAGTGAAAATCTTAATATAAAAACTTTGAGAAAAGCCATATATAATGTACTTCAGATGTACAAAAACACAATAGTAAATGTTGTTCCGGATTATTTGTGTGAGAAGTACAATCTTCTGGATAAAAAAGAGGCAGTTGAACAGATACATTTTCCCGATAGCATGGAATTGTTGGAAAGGGCAAGGTTTTCACTTGTTTTTGAGGAATTGTTTCTTGTTCAGCTTCGTCTTGTAAGAATAAGAGAACAGAACCGGACGGAGAATAAATCATTGCCTTTAAAAGTAAAACAAGATGGTCTGGTAATGAATTTTATCAATGGGCTTCCGTTTGAGTTAACAGGGGCGCAGAAACGTGCGGTTAATGAGATATTAAACGATTTAAATTCAACAGAGCCGATGCAGCGTTTATTACAGGGTGATGTCGGCAGCGGTAAAACGGTTGTTGCCTGCATAATGCTTTTAGCGGCTGTTGAAAACGGTTATCAGGCAGCAATCATGGCACCTACTGAAATTCTTGCACAGCAGCACTATAATAATCTTGTAAAATGGTTGACACCGCAGGGGCTGAGTGTGGGTTTATTTACGGGAAGTATTGGGAAAAAACAAAGGACGGAATTTGAGAATGGATTGCGTAACGGTCAAATAAATGTTGCGGTCGGAACTCACGCACTTATTCAGGACAGTGTTGAGTTTGCTAATCTTGGTGCAGTTGTTATTGATGAACAGCACAGGTTCGGAGTCCGGCAGAGGTTAAACCTCAGACTGAAAGCACAAAACCCGCAAATATTGAATATGACAGCAACTCCTATTCCGAGAACACTGGCTGTTACACTTAACGGTGATTTAGACTTAACGGTTATTGATGAATTACCGAGAGGTCGGAAGCCGGTTATTACCATGCTTAATCCGCCCAAAAAAGAAATATATAAACTTATTCGAAAAGAAGTTAAAGCAGGGCATCAGGCATATATTGTCTATCCGCTGATTGATGAGAGTGAAACTCTTTCTGCAAAAGCGGCGACAAAAGAAGCTGAGCGGCTTCAACAGAGTGAATTTTCCGATTTAAGAATAGGGCTTCTTCATGGCAAGTTAAAAAACTCTGAAAAAGATGATGTTATGGAAAAGTTTAAGAATAAGGAATATGATATATTGGTTTCAACAACGGTTGTCGAAGTCGGAGTGGATGTACCGAATGCGACGGTAATTGTGATAGAAAATTCGGAGCGTTTCGGCTTATCGCAGCTGCACCAGTTAAGAGGCCGTGTCGGGCGATGTGATTTGCAATCGTATTGTATGCTTTCTTCATCAAATTCGTCACAGGAAGTTAAAGACCGTCTTTCTGTAATGACAGAAACAAATGACGGGTTTGTTATAGCAGAAAAAGATTTACAGATAAGAGGTCCGGGAGAATTTTTAGGTATTCGTCAGAGCGGTTTACCGGATTTAATGATTTCAGATATTGTTAGAGATGCGAAGATACTTGAGCTTGCAAGAAGTTCGGCGATTGATTTTGTGAAGAATAATAAGATAGAGGATTTTCCTTTGTTAAAGGATACTACTAATTTAACTCTTGACGGTACATTGTTGTTAGGTGCATAGCAGTAGTGAGGGGGTGAAAACCGTTTCCCATCCCCGTCCAGGGAGGGCAAACGGGGTTATCACCTCACCCGAATTTCTAAGCTCGCAGAGCGAGCAAAGAAATTCTGCCCTATGGTGCGGGTATGATATTTGTATCACAGATTAAAGGAAATTTTTTACAATCTAAAAAAAAAAGAGCCTTTCAGCTCCATGATTTTTTGATAATTAGAATAAAATTTTTCCACACTAAATATACCCGCTTATGAAAGTTGCATATTTACTCCTCAAATAAACTTAAAATCAAAACATATTAGCTAAGAATTTCGACTCCGCCCTCGTCTTTTCGCTTATTTACCAGTGTCTGGTCATCTATCGGATCAGATACTCCCCGGGTACCTGCAGAGTTTTGAGTAAATTTTATTGGGCCAAAGTTATTTCGTAAAAAATTTATTCCGGGGTCAACCGACTGCGTATAAGGTTTGTGCTGACTGCCGGTTAAATTACCGAATTTTATATCATCCAATGCCATATCCTAGTTCCTCTATATCTAATTATCCTAATTTCCTTGAGATTTGTTTATCTCTTATGTATATATAAAGTATATCAAGTTAAAGAAATTGCCTTTTTTGTTTTATTGCTGTAACAATTCGTTACATTTGTTAAGCAGCGATTTAAAAGGGCTGCGGCTGTAATTTTAATCCTGTTTATAAATTTGTTTAAAATTTGATTAAAGTTTTTTAGAAATCGGTCGTTAATACACACATAAGAAATTAGATAAAAATATTGTAGGGAATGTGTGTTATGTTAAGAAGAGTAATGTTGCTTGCAGCATGTTTATTTGTGCTGTGTGCAAATCAGGTATCAGCTATCAACGTAAAATATTTCAGTGAAGATATAAAAATCAGAGAAGCATTAACTATGCTGGATAATGCAGGTGCAAAAGAAGTGTTTGACAATCTACAGGAAAATTCTGTTAAAATATTGTTTTATGATTTATCACAGCTATCTTATGAATATAAAAATCATTTTGCAACAAATTCAACAGATGTTTGGGGCAACAGGTATATATTGATAAACGCAAAATATAAAAATGCACCGGCAGAACAAATAGCATGTCTTATAGCACACGAAAGCTGCCATAAGGGTAAAGCTGCAACACTGGAAGAAGAAACAACCGCAACAAGAAAAGAAGCTCAGTACTGGATAATCCTGAAAAAGCACAATATTGCTTATGCTGATACTAAGCTTACCGCAAGATTGAACGGTTTGACAAATCTGGAACATTCATCAACCGTTTCTCACGACTGCATACAGGAAAAAATTTCAAACAGTACTTTTTACCGGAACCAGCTTGCAGTCAGAGACAGAAGAAAATTTTAAGTTATCAATTAGATATTCCGATATCATATTTTGGGGGGTAACAATTATGTAAACCCTCTTTTTTTACGGCTAATTAAAAAAGGTTTACCCCTGTGCTTTCGGGTATGTTCCTAAATGCTTAAAGGTCTTGACATGCTGTAATATCTCAAACGTAGCTTTTGCAACCCGCTCATCTGTTATCTTGCCGTCAAAATCTATGTAGAACGAATACTCTCCCAGAACTTTCTTAGACGGACGGGAGGATATATATGACATATTTATGTTATAATTCTCCAGAATTTTAAGGATTTTGCACAATGCACCGGACTTGTTCTCTGTTGAAAATGTTATGCTTGTCTTATATTCTCCTCCAAACTTTGGCATAGCCATCTTGCCCGCAAGAATAAATCTTGTTTGATTAAATTTTTCATCATTAATATTTTCTTCAACAATAGGTTTATGATAAAACCCGGCGGAATATCTGCTGCCTATTGCCGCTATCGTACAATCATCAGGTGTAATATTCTTAACCGCATTTGCTGTCGATGTTTCAGATTTGTATACTATTCCGTTGCCAAATGTCCTGTATAAATAGTCAAAACACTGGGATATCGCCTGAGGGTGAGAGATTATTGTTTTAACCTGACTCAAATCTTTTGCATATGTGATTAAACAATGACTTATCGGGATTACACATTCACCTAATATTTTAACGTCCTTATCCTCAATACGTGAGATACTGTCAATTGCTTCTTTTACTATCCCTTCAATAGAATTTTCTATCGGAAGAACAACAAGCGAATTTTTATTCTCTAAATCTGATAATTCAGATGCTGCTGCCGTTATAGTCCTTCTCTCGATATCTTTATATCCTGTCAGATTAAACTGTGATTTCAACTTTTCTTTTGCGACATCAGTGTAAGATGTCTGTGGTCCGAGATAATATATTTTTTTTTCGCTGCTCATTGTTCAAATTCCCTGTTAAATTAATTTTACTACAAGTGAAATTTTGTTGTACAATAAAAATATGGGCATGTACTTTTTTTACGGGGATGAAGACTATCTTATAGATATTGAAT
>JAJPXE010000256.1 GCA_021205645.1 Candidatus Gastranaerophilales bacterium
ACAAGATATATTACAGATTCCTTGGTGACAATTTGGTGACAACAAGCATATTTTAACAAAAAAAGAGGATTTCAAAATCCTTTAAAATCCTCTTATACCAATTGGTTGCGGGAGCTGGATTTGAACCAACGACCTTCGGGTTATGAGCCCGACGAGCTACCGGACTGCTCCATCCCGCGATATTTATCCGGCACTTATACACATTGCCCCGGGTAACTCCGATAACCCAATTATTAAACGCTGAAAAACAAAAATCAAGTACGTGCACTCTGTTGAAAAAAATCGTATTTTATTCAATGAGTTTGCGGAAAAATTAAAATTTTTCGTCTTGAAATTCCTTTGCGCTCAAACAAGTCGCTCACTCGGCTTACGCCTTGTGTTCGCTTATGTTTTCGCTTACCGGACTATCGTCCGTCCGGAATT
The DNA here is from genome assembly GCA_021205645.1 of Candidatus Gastranaerophilales bacterium. GTDB lineage: Bacteria > Cyanobacteriota > Vampirovibrionia > Gastranaerophilales > Gastranaerophilaceae > UBA2883. Next base: position 424 of record JAJPXE010000256.1, read on the forward strand.
TCGCGTCTTGGATTATTCGGGCGAGCAAAACACGACAATCACTTCAAAAGCCGTAAGGCTTTTTGTCGTGATTTTCGTGTTAATTGCTCTTACGGGCTTGTCACTTCGTGACATCGCCCTGCCGAAAATCCGCGTCTTGAAATTCCTTTACGCTCACAAAGTGTAGCCTGCGGAGCCTTACTCCTGTTAGCTCCCTTTGTTCGCTTTCCGGAACGGAGTCGGTGTTGCGGCAATTTTGGGGTTTTTCCCCACACTCTTATGTATAAATATTTTATAAAGGAACATGATATCAGGCATGTTTTTGGTATAATTAAAAACGTTAGAATTTCCCTAACGCATATATGAAAAAGGAATACATTAAATGAGAAGATTATTTTGGTTGGCAATAACAATGATGATAAGTATACAACAGACATTTGCATTTAATTTTGATGCATTTATGGATAAGAAAATCGCCCCTGTATCCGATGCAATAGCATCAGTTATATTTTTCCCTATAAAAATTTTCGGTGCGGAAGTGCCGGTAATAATCTTCTGGATACTATTAGCAGGAATATTTTTCACCATATATCTCAAAGGTATTGCCATCTGGGGCTTGAAAGAGTCGTGGCGTGTTTTGACAAAACCGTCAGCAAAAGATGATAAAAGCGGAGAAGTTTCATCATTTCAGGCATTGATGACGGCACTATCGGGTACAATCGGCTTAGGAGCGATAGCGGGAGTTGCAATAGCCATCTCACTGGGCGGCCCCGGAGCAGCATTCTGGATTATAGTCGGGGCTATTCTCGGTATGTCATTAAAATTTGTTGAAGCGGCTCTTGCCGTTAAATACCGGCGGTTTAACCTTGACGGTTCAATCTCGGGCGGACCTATGCATTATATGGCTCACGGGCTTACAAGAAAAAAACTCCGCTGGCTCGGACAACCGCTCGCTGTTGCATTCGCTGTACTTTGTATATGCGGCGGTATTACCGGCGGCAATATGATACAAATTAATCAAGCAACTAATCAGTTTATAAACGTTACGGGCGGAAATAACAGTATCTGGACTCATATGCACTGGGTTATCGGACTCACTATGGCTATTATTGTCGGATTTATTGTTATCGGAGGTATAAAGAGTATAGTTAAAGTTACAGAAAAAATTGTGCCTTTGAAAATTCTTGTCTATTTCTTTTCGGCTTTAATTGTTATACTGTTCAATTTTAAATCAATACCTTATGCGGCAATGATAATTTTAAAACAGGCATTTCAGCCGGATGCGGTATATGGCGGCGCTTTTGTCGCAATGATTATGGGCTTAAGACGTTCCGTTCAGTCTAATGAGGCAGGTACGGGTTCTGCACCTATTGCCTATGCTACCGTAAAAACGAGAGAACATATCTCACAGGGGTTTGTTGCACTGCTGGAACCGCTTTTAACAGGGTTTATGTGTACAATGACAGCTTTTGCAATTGTTATTTCAGGGGTTTACACAAAATACACTCCCGCTCATCCGGCAGGTATTGAAATGACCTCAGAAGCAATATCGTCCGTTATGGCTTTCTTCCCTAAGATACTGGCATGTATTGTACTTCTATATGCACTGTCAACTTTGATTTCTTGGGCTTATTACGGTCAAAAATCGTGGAATTATCTTGTCGGCGAAGGCAGAAAAAGAACTCTCGTTTTCCACTTGATTTATTGCTCGTTTATCATTGTCGGTTCGGTTATGAATATGACATCTGTAATATCAATTACGGATGCAATGATGATATCAATGTCTATTCCTAATATCATAGCTATGTATATTTTAGCACCGGAAATAAAGAAAGATTTAAAGGAATATTGTCATAAGCACGGGTATAAAGTGTTTGCATAACAGGTTCTTAATATAAATCAAACAGGCGGACGGTACATTCTATACCGTCCGCCTGTTCTATATCAATTAGTCATTAACAACATCATAAAGTGCATCAACAATAATCGGATCCCATTTAATACCTGCTTCCTGTTTCATAATTGATAATGCCTGTTCGCGATTCATTGCTTTTCTGTATGCCCTGTCTGATGTCAGTGCAGAATACGCATCGGCAACGGCTATTATTCTTGAGCCGAGCGGTATTGACATTCTTGCCAGACCCTCCGGCTCGCCCGAACCGTCATAACGCTCTTTATGATAACAGATATAAGGTACTACTTCCGATAAGAAGTTAATCTTCATCAGAATATTAACACCTATATTTGCGTAATTTTTGAGTTTGTCCCAATCTTCTTTGCTTAGTTTGCCTTTGTTAGAGAACAATTCTTCAGGTAATGTAATTTTACCGATATTTTGGAGCAAACCGGCATAGTAGATAAGGTCTTTTGTTTTTTCGTTTAGCCCGAGTTCTGCTGAAAGTTTGCGTGCAAGATTTGCCGTGTTCTGCGAATGAGCAACACTGTATTGACCTTTGACATCAACCGCCGTTGCCAGTGATTTGATAAATGCTTCCTGATTATCTCCCAAATCACCGATTAACGCTGTAAGCTCCGCTCTCATGTGCTGCAATTCCACAAGCTCAGCTTCCGAATTATTTATAAGCTCATTTACAATATTAATCGTTTTTTGCAACGAAATTGATGTTCCGAACAATTTTGCCATCGTTTCAACAAGATAAATAAATTCTTTACGTATATATTTTTCGGTATAATTTTCAAGCACGAAGATACCTACAACATTGGCATTGTTGTGCATAGGAACTGCTATGTACTGTTTAACTTCTTCTTCGCTTAACTGCTTAAATCTTGTAATATGTTGGATATTTTCGGGCGATACGTTAACGGTTTGTATATTTTTGAGTGCCTGCACGACCGGTTCATCATCTGTCAGGTTAAAACCTATATTTTCGGCATATATATCCTTTTTATAATCAATTGATGAACCTGCCAGTATTATATCTTTTTGAACATTATCCAATCCGCATGCAAATTCTTTTGTTAAATATACATAACTTGCATCATTTTCAAGGATTTGAGTCATTGTTTTTGCAATTGAATTATAAACAATATAATCATCTTTTGAATTAAACCCGATAACGGACAGCGTATTATTCATGGAATAAACCGATACAAGCTCGGAAAGCTGATTTTTTAATCTTGCTGTTTTATTTTTTTCACTGTTACCAATTTTTTTTGCTAAATCTTCCGAGATAAGGTTTTCGGAAATAAAATCTCCGAGGTTAAGGGCAAATATTTCTTCAAGCGGATCGCCTTCCACAAGGTCAATTGACCTGCCGAATAGTGAGGCTCCTTGTTCTTTGTCTGTCATAGTTGTATACCTTCTTAAATCTTCTTGTTTTTTTGCTTATGTTTATATTTACGGCAAAGATTTGAAAAACTTTAATCTTTTTATGCAATTTTATACTTTTGGTAGAGAAATTCATACTTTAGATTGCCGGATAGGTCCGGAATAAAATTTTAATTTTTTCGCAATTTTTATTTTGTATAAACAAGCTCTCTTTTCCACTTAATATAAAAATATATTGCAAGTATCAAATAAACAAACCACATCAGGACTGTTGAGCAGGCATGTTCACCTTTCAGGATAATATCTGCCCACATAATTATTGACAGAGTGTTGACTATTATCCATATAATCCATTGTTCAATACATCTTTTTACCGTTAAATACATTCCGGCAACTGACATCACTGTTGTAACACCATCGAGTACCGGATTTGTGTCCTTTAATCCGGATAAAATCAGAGCAAATATCAGGCATAATGCGGCTGAGATAAGGATTAATTTTAGTCTTTCATCACGGTTCAGGCGGGTTTTATATATCTCGTTATTTGATTTTTTTAAGTGTTTTTTCCACTGAAAAATTCCTGTAATTTGCATTGGTATATAGTATCCGAGATAAAGAATGAGATTTCCGAACAGTGCATTTTTCAGAGCAAGCAGACAGTAGAACCCGGAGCCGCCCAGACCGAAAAGATAGCATGAAATTTTTCCTTTGCCTGCAATAATCGTATATAAAATCCCGCAAACAGCAGATATAACCGCAATTGGACAGTCTTTTACAATAAAGGCATTTGTGAGAATTATAATCAATACCGTACACAGCCCGATTGTCTCCAACTTTGTCCAGCCTGACATCTCTGTTTTTATAAACTGATTAATCTTCATAATTCTTAATCTTTTTGTATTATTAGTTTTACTTTTGACTATTTATGTTATCTAATAAAAATAAA
>JAJPXE010000040.1 GCA_021205645.1 Candidatus Gastranaerophilales bacterium
AGACCTGTATAAGAGACAGGATATTAGCCCTATTAATTTTAACGGGTTTAGTCGGGATGCCTGCTTACGCGGAGGCTGTAATCTTCAAGTCAGCAACAGGTTACGGGCTGAAGGACGGGAGCGGCAAAGTTGTATTAAAACCGGTATATCAGAGTGTAAGCCAATGTACATACACTCCGTCAAAAAGATTTATTGTTCCGATGCATGCTATGGATGAGGTTCAGGAAAAGAAACTTGAACTGTTCAAGATAAAAAAGAATAACCTGTACGGTACGGCAGCTTCTTCGGGCAGGATTACCAATCCGTGTAAATACAAAGATATAGAAATTACTGATAACGGTGAGGTAAAACTTCATACGGAAGATGATGTAAAATATGCCAATCCTGTTAAAAATGCCGCTAAGAATACGGGCAATACGATGATAACGATAATCGCACTGCCGGTTACGATAGTCGGGGCGGTTATGATGCCGATTGAAGCGGTATCAAAAATGGGCAGAAAGGAATAGTTATTCATCAATACCGATTTGTATTGTTTTTACAAATGTTTAAACTATGCAAGTTTGTCAAATTTTATTCCGGTCTGAGATAAAGTTGACTCAAACAAAGGCGCACAACATGAATTTATGTTGATATAAATTTCACTGCCGTCTTTGTATATCGGATTTTGTTCATTCGGATTAGCAGGATTTATACCAAATCTGCCGGACATGTACCCTATATTCATATAATCATCAGAAGTTAACGGCGAATTATCTGATTTTATTTCCGATGTATTTATGTGATACCGGTTTCTTACGGGAATATTCAGTGAACTAACCATAATTTTCTCCTTAATTTTTCTGCAAACTCAAAATAAATATTATTTAGCATTAATCAACATCTGAACCTTTGTCTGCATCATTTCTTCAGTTATCAACCATACTCCGTCCGGTTGTTTTTTTATAACCATATAAGTTTTTAGTTTGTATGATTCACCCGAGGGCTGTCTGAGCGAGGCTATTTTGAATGTATCAGCTCCGAGTTGTGAGATACTTATATTGGAATAATTGTTTTTATAATGCCGCATTTTAGCTATGGTTTGACCCTTTTTCATCTCGCTGATATATCTTTGAGTGTTTGTGACTCTTGTTACCGTTGTTCCGTCAGGTTTAACAACTTCTCTGATTATTTTTGCACTCGGGGAATACATTGTTGTCACCTCAGGGTTATATGTGTTTGCTGCCTGTACGTAATGATTAAAAAATGCCATTGCATCCTCTTTTGTACTTGCGGCATAAACACAACTGCCAAAAATTAATACAGTAAATACTGTTAATATAATATTTTTCATATAAAATGAACCTTTCTGTTTTATACGTCCGGCAGCGTACCTTTAACGATTGCTATTTCATCACTGCTTAAGTTAAACGCTTCATGGAGTGATTTAACTGCTTTATCGGCATCAGCTTCATCTACAAGACAGCTTATTTTTATCTCACTGGTGGAAATCATCTTAATATTAATATTCTGACCTGCGAGAGTATTAAACATCATGGCGGCTATACCGGGGCGGTCAATCATGCCTGCACCAACTATTGAAACCTTAGCAATGTTTTCATCAACCTGAAAACGGCTTGCACCGATATCTTCTTTCATTTCATCAAGCGTTTTCAGGGTCTTGTCCAAATCCGTTTTATCAATAGTGAATGCAATATCATTAGTATTCTCAATTTTTCTTGCATAAGATTGAATAATCATATCGACGGAAATATTCGCATCGGAGAGTTTTGAGAATATTTGAGCGGCTCTGCCCGGGATATCCGGAACATCGCAGACAACAATTCTCAATTGAGATAAATCTGATGCAACACCCGTGACAGGTTTTTGAAGTTCCATATCATCAACTCCTACAATAAGTGTACCTAAATTTTCAAGATTAAAACTGCTTCTTACCCTGAGCGGGACATTGAAGAGTTTAGCGGTTTCAACAGCTCTCGGATGTAATACGTTAGCACCGACTCTTGCTAGCTCGAGCATTTCTTCATAAGAAATTTCATTCAGTCTTGATGCCCTCGGAACAAGACGGGGGTCTGTTGTATAAACACCCTCAACATCAGTGTAAATATCACATCTTACGGCTTCAAGTGCTGCTGCCAGTGCAACGGCTGATGTATCAGATCCGCCTCTGCCCAGAGTTGTGACTTCGCCTTCGGGCGTTACTCCCTGAAAACCTGCTATTACAACCACTTTGCCGTCATCTAAATGACGTTTAATTCTTTCTGTTTTTATATCAACAATTCTTGCTTTTGAATGGACATTTTCTGTTATAATCCCCACCTGCATGGCATTCATACTCACCGCCTCACCGCCTGCTGCCTGAATTGCCATGGCAAGCAGTGCAATTGATATCCCTTCTCCGGTCGATAACAGCATATCCATTTCGCGGCCTGACGGGTTTGATGATATCTCTTTTGCCATTTTTACAAGATGGTCTGTTGTATGACCCATAGCAGAAACAACTACAACTACATCATTCCCGCTGTTTCTCTCTCTCAATATTGTGCTTGCAACATTTTTAATCTTATTTGTGTCTGCAACAGACGTACCGCCATATTTTTGAACAATTATACCCCTACTCATAATTCCTCAAAAGTTCCTTTAATTCTTCTGTTTGTTCTTTATACGGAAAAGCCTCTTTATTTATGGTTTCCATTTTCTGTGCTATCTCAACAGCTTTTTCTACATTATACTTATAACTGTTTTGTTTTGCAAGATTGTAGAGTGCCGTAAAATATGTATCTAAAATATTGTAATTTTTTGTTGTTTCGCTTATTGATTTCAGTTTCTTTTTAGTATTTTCATAATCTTTAAGTTTGTTTAGAAACAGTCCGTAAAACAGCAGAATTTTTTCATTATTCGGGCTGTATTCGAGAGCTTTTTCAAAAGCTTTGCCGCAGTTTTCACAATCTCCCTGAATATCATAACAAATTGCTGTGAGCATGTAGTTATGTCCTTTGTTTTCGAAATCTTCTTCGCATTTTTTTAAATGTTCCAGAGCTTGCGCAATATTTCCGTTTTCAATTTCGATTTCAGCGGCAATACTGTTTGCCATATAGTTGTTGCTGTTTAGCTGAAGGGCTTTGTCTTTGTTTTTGACTGACATTTCTTTTTGGTTTGTTCTGTAATATGAAAGTGCGAGTCTTGCATATACTTCATCGACCTTTCTGGCACTAAGGCAATCGTTTGCAGCGTACAGTTTTTCTATTGCCTGTTCGTGGCGGTTGAATTTTTGCAGTGAAACAGCCCATGACATATATAAAAAGAACGTTTTAAGATTGTTCATCTCAGCCATTTCATAGAATTGGAGTGATTCTGTTTCTTTGTTTTGCAGAGCATAAATATCTCCGAGCAAAAGGTAAGTTTCTACCTTATGTCTGAAAATTGCAAGTGATTTTTTAGCATAAGCAATAGCATTATCATAATCTTTTTTCTTAAAATATACATAGGCAATGTTGTGAAGAGCCTCAAAATTATTTTCCGTAGCATCAACAACCCATTGTAATTTTTCCAGAGCAGAGTCATAGTTTCCGGTCTCGATATCCACAATAGAGAGCATATACAGTGGTCTTGCATCTTTATTGTTGTATTTTACTGCAAGTTCCAGCTTTTCTTTTGCATCATTGTATTCTTCTTTTTTAATAAGAAGTGCTCCCCAAGAGAGGTAGATATCGGCATCTGTTTTATTTATTTCAATCGCATGCTCATATCGTTTAATAGCTTCATCGGTTTTACCCATCATAGCGAGGCAGTTTCCCCATAACCCCAGAGCTTTTGTATTTTGTCTGTCTTTTTTATATGCCGCAAGATAGAATTTTATTGCCTGTTTATAATTTCCCGTTGATTGCTTGATTACTCCGAGATTTATAAGAGCATTTGAGGATTTAGACGGGAAAGAAACCGCACTCCGGAGCAGTTCTTCAGCTTCTTGCAAACAGCCTGATATATACATTGAACTTGCCATGTTGATGAATGCGTATGAGGGAATACCCGGAGTTTTCCCCAGACGATTGTATTCATTAACCATTTTATTTGCTTTTGTTATCTTTTCTGATATTTTTTTAATCAAATTTTTAGATTTTATGATATATTTGTGAGACAATCCGCCACCTCTCTAAAGGCACCGTTTCCGCCCTTATTTTCGGTTATTTGAATATTTTGTAATTCTTTAATTTTTCGGGCGGCATCAGGTACCGTTATTTTGTATTTTGCATAATTAAGACACTCTATGTCATTGATATCATCTCCGATATAGACATATTCTTCCTGAGAAAGATTATATTTTTTTAGAATAGATTTTAGCACCGGGAGTTTATCTTTTATTCTCTGGTGAACCTCCTCAAGATTAAATGTATCTTTGAGCCATTCGATTGCGGGGTTTCTTTCGCCAGAAATTACAGAAATATTGATACCGTTTTGATTTAAAAGAAAACAGCCCGTTATATCTTTGTAATTTAACCTTCTGGTAGATAGAGAGC
>JAJPXE010000017.1 GCA_021205645.1 Candidatus Gastranaerophilales bacterium
ATGTAGCGCAGCTTGGTAGCGCACCGTGTTCGGGTCGCGGGGGTCGCAAGTTCAAATCTTGTCATCCCGATTTTTGTTTTAGCATCCGGAGAAAAATTGGTTTCCGCTTTCTCCGTCCGGAGAGGGCGGGGAAATCCGTCAGAAGATGGTATGATATTCCCTGTGTCGAATAAGTGTCATCAACCAAACATTTTAAATGTCTTTTCAACATTCTCTGATACAATATTTTGTATAGATTCCATCATTGTTGAATTCGATTCATACTCGGTTTCAAGTTTCTCCATAATAACATCAATCTTTTCTTCTTTTGCCGAAATATATGATTTCTCGGCTTCATATTCCGCAAGAGCTTGTGATTCCGCATTCTCATCATGAACCGAAAATATCTTTGTTATGCTTGTTGCCATTTTAGAAGTGTAATTGTATCCGTCTTCATCAGATTTTGCAGAACATGTTGTTATAAAGTAATCATTATTCTGAAGTTTGTTGTTCAAATACGTAGTGGAAGTGGATTTATCAGACGATGTATTCTCATCAACAACCCAGCCGTTTTCGGCAATTCTCTGGAACAGTGCATCGTAATAATCCATTAATTTTTGATTTCTTGACGAATACAGGTTATCTATTTCATCTTCAAGTTCTAAAATATAGTCATAAGCATCACTTACTGCCTGTTCAAGATAGCTTTGTATATCTTCATCATCTTTAGGAATTCCTGAGATAGAAATACCGTATCTAGAATCGGATTCATCATCAGCTATAACTATATCTGCGCTGCTCGATGAACCTAAAGTCCGTGCTTGATATAAGGTTGCACCCGAAAGCGAACCGGTAGTTAAATATGTATTAAGTCCGGCAATATCGGTAAAGTAATATAAATCACCGTCGGCAGTAGCTACCGTGCCGTATATCGTCTGGTTTGTTGTACTTAAGTCATTATCCTCATCCCATGTAACACCTGATGTGTTATAGGTCAAAGTATCACCACTGTAGTCATTTGTTGAATCCTCGTCATCATCATATCCTGCTACATAATATTTTGTATAACCGGCGGTGTCATCGGCACTTCCGCTGTATGCACGCATAACACCCGTACCGGATGATGTATCCAATACATAAATAACTCCGCCGTTAGCTGTATAATCAGACACATCAGACGGTGCTGTCGTCGTTAATTGCGAATAAGAAACCATAACCGTACCGTTAGAATCTTTCGTTTGCTCTCCGACGTACCAATTAGTACCGTCGTTCATAAATAAATCAGAAAGTGTTGTTTCCGATGAATCATTATAGCTCATGGACGGAGCGGATGAAGAATCCAGAAGTTCAGGATTTTGACCTGCTGATAATTGGCTGTAATAAGTGATAAATGTATTAAATAATGTGCCTAAATCAACATATGCTCTGGAAGCGGAATGGACACCGCCATATCTTGAATAACCGATATGGTTTTTACCGTTTGCACGGGATCTTGCTTTTTTGTCCGCCTTTTTTGAACCGCTATGGAGTCCCGACGCCCCGTCATAACCGCCGTTTCTGTTGTCATAAAAAAGCTGCGCAGTTTGTTCTTTGGCACTTTGCAGAATAGAACTGTTCAGCTCAACGATAGAATTAAAACTAAGAACCGTAATAAACTGGTCAATATAACTCTCCAAGCTGGATGTAACACCACTCAGGTCGAGATTGTGATTACTGCTTGCTGCAACACAAACTAATTCACCGTCGCCGGTGCCAATCGCACAAGCACAATCAACAACGCTGTCGAGAGCATTTACACAGGTTAAATCGCTTATTGTATTGCCTGCTGCCTCGTACTGTTCCAGTGCATTTGACCAGATATCATCAACTGAATATTTATAACTGACTCCGTTTGAACTAACAGTTGTTGTAAGAGTTGTACCGTTTGATGATGTATAACTTGTTGAATCTGTACCTGAATATGAATTAAAATCAATACGTGATAATGCACTCGTTGCACTTGTCGAATAAGCATTCTGGGTTATAACGGTGTTTGAACTTGCTCTTGATGAGTTGCTGTCCGTGCTGACTATGTCATAAGAATAATCATATAAAGAGTTTGAATAAGTATCGGTTTCTGTCTTTACTAATGAATTGTCAAATGTATTTGCAGCTGAATAGAGCTGGTAACTTGATGAATAATCCTCATAAGCTTGCAGATTGGCAACCGCAAGATAATAATCACCCCATGCAGAACCTACAGGGTAAACTCCTGTCATATACGCATCTTCCGAACCGTACAATTTATTTAATAATTCTAAATGTTTCTCGTCATCCTCGTCTGTAATCAAACCCATCATCTTGAATATTTCATGACGAAGTGAAGTATCAAACGAGTAATCATAATTGTCGTTAGAAATATCCCAGGCACCTGCAATAGCAGAATCACCGCCTGTCACGATTGTACCTGCTGCCACATTTGCAGTATGAATTGCTGTTGATGCGTTGTTATATAATAAATTCCCATCATCATCAACACCGGAATAACTTGATATCATCTTTGCGATATCAACATAAGAAAATCCTAATCCGTTTCCGTCTGAATCAGTTAATTCATCACTATTTAAAACAACCTCGCCTGTTGCTGCATTTGTTACTATATAAGGTGTTTCAGTATTCAAATCATTCGGCGTCATCAAAAGATCATAAGTCAACGCATTATAAGTAGAACCGGAATCATTTGACCAATACAAAACTGTCTGATTTAATGCGTTTGTATAATTTAATGCAACCTGACTCATATCACGGGAAAGTGCCATCTTTCTGTTAGAAAGCGTCATCAATTGTCTGCTTATCGAATTATTACGACTTTGCAGTGACAAAAATCTTACCTGTGATGCTGCCATTCCCATTGATGGTATTCCTTTTCCCTGTTTTCCTATACTTTTATAATTCAATTTACGGCATAATCAGGCTAAATCTTTAGTTATAAAACGATTTTAACCGCAAAATTGTTACAAAAATTTACAAAATTTTCACGGGGAATTATAACGATTTCTATTTGTCTGACTATCGTTTTACATACGTTTTTTTTTTGCTATAATCTCCTTATAGATTAAGAGGTGAAAAATGGAAGAAATTTTAAAAAAGAGTGCTGCGCAGCAAAGTAAAATGATTGCTGATAAAGAAATTACTGCAACTGAATTAACTGAATGTGCTTTATCAAGAATATCGGAGGTTGATGAAAAAATAGGAGCTTTTAATTCTGTTACAAGAGAGATTGCACTTGAAACAGCCGGAAAAGTTGATGAAATGGTTGCAAAAGGCGAAGAATTGCCGTTACTTGCAGGTGTGCCTCTTGCACTGAAAGATAACATGAACCTTATCGGCTCAAAAACAACAGCCTCAAGTAAAATTTTAGAGAATTTTGTATCACCATATAACGCAACGGTCACTCAAAAACTGTCGGATAACTGTATTCCGATAGTCGGAAAAGCTAATCTTGATGAGTTTGCAATGGGATCATCAAACGAAAATTCAGCATTTAAAAAAGTGCATAACCCGTGGAACTTATCAAAAGTTCCGGGCGGTTCATCCGGCGGTTCGGCGGCTTCTGTTGCGTCATGCGAAGCAGCTCTTGCACTCGGTTCGGACACGGGCGGAAGTATCAGGCTGCCTGCAAGTTTCTGCGGTGTTGTGGGAATGAAACCAACTTACGGCAGAGTTTCAAGATACGGACTTATTGCGTTTGCCTCATCTCTTGACCAGATCGGACCTTTTGCAAGAACAGTTGAAGATGCAGCTTTACTTCTGGAAGTTATTTCCGGACACGACAGCCACGATTCGACCTCGCTTAATCTACCTGTCGAAAAATTTGCACAACATCTCAACGATGATATTAAAGGTAAAAAAATCGGGGTTATAACCGATTTAATGACAGATGCCGTATCGGAAGATGTCCGCAAAGCTATTGAACACGCTGTTGATGTTTATAAATCACTCGGAACTGAAGTTGTTGAAGTGTCACTGCCGAAACTAAAATATTCAATCGGTATTTATTATATTCTGGCAACAGCGGAATGCAGTTCAAACCTGGCACGATTTGACGGTGTCCGCTACGGTCACAGAACTGCTAACCCTGAAAACCTGATTGATTTATACTGCAAGTCAAGGGCCGAAGGTTTCGGTGACGAGGTTAAACGCCGCATAATGCTCGGTACTTATGCACTCAGTTCAGGATATTATGATGCTTATTACAAAAAGGCACAGCAAATGCGTAAACTCGTTGCTGAGGAATTTAATGAAGTATTTAAAAGAGTCGATGCCCTGATAGCACCGACTTGCCCTAATACAGCATTTGATCTGGGTGCAAGAACGGAAGACCCGCTTGCTATGTATCTGACAGATATCGCAACAATTTGTGCTAACCTCGTCGGAATACCGGCGATGAGCGTTCCTGCCGGTTTTGACTCTGACGGTATGCCTATCGGATTACAGATTATGACTCCGCAGCTGGCTGAATCGCTATTATTCAATATCGGTTATCAATTTGAACAGCTTTGCTGTTGAAATTGCTAACCGATATTGAATAATTGCGATTCAGCCAGCGGCGGAGTCATAATCTGTAGTCCGATAGGCATACCGTAA
>JAJPXE010000240.1 GCA_021205645.1 Candidatus Gastranaerophilales bacterium
TATAATATCCGCTTATCTTGACTGAATTTCCAATGAAAACAAATGAAAAGAGTACAATAATTGGTTAGTCAGTTTTGGGGCACAGACCCTAAAAAAGGAGGTTAAAATGACGATTAAAAAACTTACTGTGGCAGCTGCAATTGCCGTTGGTATAACAACGTGTTCGTTCGCACATGCAATGGCAGCATGTCCTTGTAACCAAGACCCTGTAGTTACAGCACCTTCATGTGGCTGTGCACAGGAAAGACCTGTTGTTACAGGTCAGGCTTGCCCGTGTGAGGCAACCAAACCTACTTGCAGCGATCCAACGGTATCAACTTTGTGTCCAAGCACATTGGATTTAACTAAATCTGAGATGAAACAGATTTACGCTTATCCGAACGCTATTTACGGAAACAATAACTATATCGGTGAAGAATCTACGAACGGTATCTTTCGAGGTGACGGGTTTTCCGTTTCACCAAGGAGACTATCTGAGACAACAAGTGGTTCAACTGTTGCTTCCGACGGTTCCATAACAGGAGCAGCTTCTTCTATTCCGTGTATCAATGAAATGACATCTCACAACGGTGTTCCTATACTCAGGGATGAAAGAAAAATGGATAACAACTGCACCCCTATTAAAATGGAAACACAAAATTCTTTAGAAGCTATCAAAAAGACACTCGTTCCGTATGATTTGAACAAAAGCGGTTGTATAACAGGCGGCGCAGCTGATTTGTCAAGATATGACAACAGCTCTTTCCCTGACGTTCCAAGCGGATATTGGGCTTCCTGTGATATTACAAAACTTGCAATGAATGATGTTGTTGTCGGATATCCTGACAGATTATTCAAACCATCCAGAAATATCTCAAGAGCTGAATTTGCTACTATGTTAGTTAAAGGGTTCAACAAAGAAGATTGTGCAAGCACAACAAACTGTTTTAAAGATGTCCCTCAAGGACACTGGGCTAACAGCATGATTGGACAGGCTGTTCACGAAAACTTGTTAAAGGGTTATCCAAACGGATTATTCAAACCGTCGAACCCTGTAACCCGTGCAGAAGTCTTATGTGCTATTGCAAAAGCTCTACCTTGCGAAATCGATCAGTGCAAGGCTCAGGAAATACTGTCTAAATACTGTGACGGCAAAACTGTTCCGGGCTGGGCACAGGTTCCTATCGCAAAAGCACTTGATCAGGGCGTGTTGAACAACACACCTAATCCTAACTTGATTGCACCGTTCAAAGATGCTTCAAGAGCCGATGTCGCTTCTATGCTTCAGGCTGCAAGAATTGCCGGCGGATTTGATAAAAATCCTGCCACTGCTAATAATTGCTGTCCGCCGAAAGATGACAGAACTGCTTATGTCGAAAATCAAGAAATCGTTAAAATTCCTACCCTACAGTTAGAATTTAAAGACCAGATTAATGCTAAATCATCTCATGTCGGTCAGAAATTTGCAGCAGAAACATTAGAAGAGGTCACCATTGACGGTAATGTTTACCCTGCAGGCTCTAAGGTAACCGGTAAGGTTGTTGAAGTTATCAGACCTTCAGGTTGTCAAAAAGGTGCGTTAAAATTAGCGTTTACCGAAATCGAATACTGCGGCTGTAAAGCTAATTTACCTAAGCAGATATTAACTGCTCAGATTGATAAGGCTAACACTCCGAATATCATATCAAGAATTGTTACGGCTCCATTCACATGGGCAGGTTCAATGGTTGGTATTGTCGGCAGAACTACGGGAGGTATGTTATCTAACCTCGGTAATGCAGTCGAAGACGTTAGCAGCGGCGTTGGTATCGCTCTGGGTGAAACATTCCAGGGACAATTCGGTGCCGCAGGAAGAAGTATTGCTGATGCAACCATCGATACTTTAAAAGCACCGATTGATTTCACAAGAACTGCTTTATCAGGTTCTATGGGATTGTTACAATCTACGGGTGATGAAGTCGCTTATATGGTTGACGCTAAGGGTTACAAAATCTCTGCAATTAATCCGAAAGAACACGTTACTATAGCTTTCGGTTGTAGCGAATAGTGAGTAAAATCGTTCGCACAAAGCGTAAGCCGCCCATTCGGGCGGCTTATTGCTTTTAAATATTTATTATTATTCACTTTTATCACTAAAGTACAAAAATAGTACTATACAGTCTAAATATGCCTATGTTCAGGATTGATCAGTATTTGAGCAAGCATGCCGGCACCGTCAAAGCTCCTTTCTCTCAATGTTTTAGCCGCCTGCACATTATCGTATTTAACAAAACAATGTTCAATCTCAAATCCGCCCGAACCATTGGTTGATATAACCGCATAGCATGATTCGGGATTTTTTGTAAACGGTCGTCCTACGCTTCCCGCATTTACAACAGTTTTTCGTGTTGTTGTCTGAAACCCGCACGGTATATGTGTATGCCCGCACAAGATTAAATCCTCTTCTACACCTGATAGCATTTCTTCTACCTTTTTAGGGGAAGTGTCCGGCATGATATCCTCATTATTTCTACGCGGAGAACCATGTACCATAAGGATTCTGACCCCGTCTGCTTCAATTGATTTTGTCGCAGGCAGGCTGCGCAAAAACTGTTTCTGTTTTTCACCGAGCAGATTAACCTCGTCTTTTAGTGCATTTGCCATTACCGGTGCTGACTTTGCAGTGTTTTTATATACTTCTTCACTATAGCAGGCTATCATTTTGTCGGTGTTGCCCTGTATCATTACTATGTTTTCTTTTTCCGAAAGGCTCATACAAAAATTCACTGTATCTATCGGTTCCGGTCCCGCTAATACATAATCACCGAGAAACAGTATCATATCACAACCCTTTGTTTGGACATCCTCCAGTACATTCTCAAGTGCTAATAAATTCCCGTGTATATCCGAAAGTACAGCTATCTCCATAGAACCTCTCCTTGTAAGCTCTTAACACCTCCTAATTTTACAACAATTCGCAACTGATTTATAGTTTACTTATTTTTTTTAAAATTGCAAGTGTTTTCTTATTCGCTCATAGTATCAATCATGCAAAATCCGCATAGGACATGAGTTTTAGGTTTGTTAAGTTTTGTTGCGCAACCCGCTGTTTTTTGTCAATTATTCAACAAATAAAAACTTTATATAGATACGGGAATTATAGAGTCTGATATTCATAAAAACATTGAACCTATAAATTGAAAACAGTTTAGATGTTTAATTTGAGTTAAGGATTTTTACCTGAAAAGCAAAACCGGAATAACAGGTGATATGGCATCACCGTATTCTGAATTTGCTTGAACAAATATACACTAACAACAAACTGTTATAACAGGGGTTTTATTATCACCAACAAGTCTATGATGGGATAAGAAACAGTATAATAGTGTTGTTTATCAGTATATTATGACAAATCGCTGTAAACACTATATTATATTGCAGCGGCATAATGGAATAGGAATAATATAACAATGGCATGCTTGCAAGTCTGTTGTATATTTCCAAACAAAATTTAATAATACACATTATTTATATGGAGGAATTAAAAAATGGCTATTCCAAATGGTATTCATCTTTTAAACGGCTTGCCGATTTATGCGTCGGATGGCTCGTGGTCTGCGTTTCCGGTACCGTACGGTAATTTGGGACAATTAGCTAATGCTTATCTTTTCGATCCTACATACGGCGGTGACAGCGGTATGCGGAATTTAGCGGAAAATATCAGTATTGCAAACAAACTTGATTATTTGGATTATCAGAATTCTTTATACTACAATTTTGGCATTGACAGTACAGGTTTTATAGCTTAGCATTGTCAAACAACATGTAAACAGTAAATGTAAGTATACAATTAGTACATGCCAAATCTCAGTACATGGATTTGGCATGTGTTAAGAAATGTAAACATGTCGTTTTAAAAAGTCAATTCTTCGTTGAAAAAATTCTTTATATAAGTACGGGGATTAAAAACGGGGAATTGAAAAAATGAGTTATGATAATCTTTACATACCTAATGGTATTCAGCTTGTGAATGGTTTGCCTGTCTATGTGTCAGAGAACAAATACTGGTCTGCATATCCGTTGCCATACGGGAACATAGGACAATTAACCGATGCATATTTTTCTGACAATACCGGTGATGGTGATGGCGGTTTGCGAAATTTAGAGGAAAATATCAGTATTGCAAACAAGCTTGATTATCTGCAATATCAGAACTCTCTGTATTATAACTTTAATATTGACACTACTTTCCTTAACGGAAGTTCGGGAGCAACTAATCCGTTTGGTTCAGGTTCATCAACAACAATAGAGCCGATTGTAATCGGCGGAACCGGAAGTATAGGCGGAAGCAAAGGTGTCGGTGGAACCGAAAGTGTAAGCGGAATCGTAGGTACTGGCGGAACCGGAGGCGTCGGCGGAGCAGGTAGTATAGGCGGAACAAGCTCCGAAGATGATCTCACCATGCCTGATGCAGATAACTATTCCGCACAATTTACAGCAAGACTGTCACTTATAGAAAAATATTGTAAAAAATGGGGCAAAACAGTCGATGTAGACAAAATTAAAAAAGAATACGCAGATGACCCTCAAGCAGGTGTCGAATATTGCGATGATATATTAAAT
>JAJPXE010000248.1 GCA_021205645.1 Candidatus Gastranaerophilales bacterium
TTATTGTACAATTCCAATACATGAACGAAACTATAAGAATACGGTACAATTAAAAAAACTTGATAAAAACATTTATAAAGACCCTAATCTGATAACACTATCCGATTACAAGGTTATTTCTGATAAGGATTATAATGAAAAACTCAAAAATGATAATGTTGAGTACAAAAAAATGGCGGCAAAATTATCTAAATCGCAATCAGTAGATTACTATGACGTATATCGGGTATGCGAGCGTTTAATCAGAGCAAATAATTTAGATTACGTAAATTGGCGTATAGCAATTAGAAAAACGAAAGATTTTAACGCATACAGCTCTGATGCAAATTTTGTAATGATATATACGGCAGTATACGATACCCTTTATCCGAATATGGATGCACTGGCATTCGTAATTGCACATGAGTTTTCCCATCACATTTTGGGTCACGGTCAACGGCACTTAGAACTTGTACGTGATATGAAATATTATAAACAATTTAACGGTTATTATCATTATCACAAATACATGCAATGCTTAAAAGAAATACGTATGCAAGAATATATGGCAGATGCAGAGGCTATGGTTTTATTAATCAGGGCAGGATTTGACCTGAATAAGGCTATGGAAGCCCTTAACTTTCTTGATGCCCTGCCAAATATTAGATCTTTATATAATACACATCCGGTTGCTTCTGACAGGATTGCAAGTATAATACAAAATGCTAATTATTATAACCCTGATTGGGTTTATGAAGGTCGGGAAAACATTTATAATTCAAAAGTACTTAAATGTAAAAAATCATCTGACAGAGTATCAATGATTATTAGTAAGAATACAAAATCCAAAAGATTTTATCGTCCAGAAACAGCCGAACAAAAAGCTTTGAGAATCGGATATATATCTTATCTTAAAGGAAACATGCCTGTTGCCGCTAAATACTTTGAAATGAATGCAAAATATACCAACAGATATGTGCCGTATCTTTATGCATCTTATGCTCACGAATATCTTTATGAAAGTTCCGGCAAAAGAAAAGAGCTAAAGCTTCCAATAAAAAATATCAAAAAAGCTTATACGCTCATGCGCGGAGACGTTAATGTTCAAAGACAGCGTAATGAGCTGATGAACATAAAATCCGGTCAAAATAAAAGATTTTCTATGTAATAATAAACATCAACCGACATTATGCATTGAATCAAAGATTTCTTTTCTCTGTACCCATGCTTCCATGCCCATTTTACTGCATTCATCTTTTAACAAGGTCTGGAACTCCTTTAAAGACTTGTTTGCAGTTGATATATTACAGAGCATGAACATAACAAAATGCCCCTGCATCAATGTCTGTTTAATATCCTCAATATTAACATTGCATTCCGCAAGCAGGGTCGCAACTTTTGCGACAATTCCCACCTTATCCGAACCTGATACGGTTATTATAATCTTATTTTCTTTTTCCATAAAAATTAGACCTTTCGAGTGTTATGAAAACAGGTTGTTAATTTTGTCTATGATATCCTGAGGGTCAATTTCATTTGTGACCTTATTTATATCCTGTGCAATCTGATATAATTTAGCCGCCTCAATCTTATCACCGACAATTGTCACTGCTCTTGCGAGATTAAAATGTGCAAGTGCATAATTCGGGTTACATTCCGCCGATTTTTTGAATAATTCAATCGCTTTTTGTATTCTGCCCAGATCATCAAGATAAATCACCCCTAAATTGTTATAGGCAATATCGTAGTTTTCGTCATATTTTATTGCGAGTTCATATTCTTTAATTGCCTCATTGGTATTGCCTTTGCCCCAGTGAAGGAATGCAAGATTACAATGTATTTTAGCATTTGTCGGGTTGAGCTCAAGAGCTTTTCTGTATACGGACAGGGCATTGTCAAAATCTTCTTTATCATAGAAAGCACTGCCGAGATTGATATAGATGTCTATATCCTCAGGTGTCATTGTATATGCGTTCTGGTAAGCACAAATTGCCGCATCTAAATCATTCTGGTTCTCCTGATAGACAAATCCCAGAGTTTGGGCGATAATACTTGTCCATTTTTTGTTCGGATTGAGTGTAATAGCCGTCTGATACTGTGCAACTGCCAGTTTAAATTCACCTTTTATATAATACAAATTAGCGAGGTTTGAGTGAAAATCAGGAACGGTCGGCATAATAGAGATTAATTTCTGATAAGTTTCAATTGCTCTGTCATAATCGCCCTGTTCTTCATAAGCCTGACTTAAATGGCGGTATGCGGGAATATTTAGACTGTCAAGCCATATTGCCATTTTATATTCGGTTATGGCATCTTCAAAATGACCTAATGCCAGATAAGCATCTCCGAGCAAGCAATACAACGGTACAAACCCCGGAGCTTTATCTATTGTTTTTATATACAAATCTATTGCAGCATCTAATCTTCGCAACTGTATATAATAAAAGGTTAAAAACAATATCGGAAAAAATTGAAGATAAGAAACCGTTCTACAGGCTGCAATAATTGCATTTTTATCAAACAGGAACGTCAAAATTGATAACAGTTGTTCAAACTTAGAACGGCAGCTTATTTTAAAATTCTTGAATGCCGATGCCTGATACAGTTTATACAGAAGATAATGAGCGCGTGAATTTCTGAATGGTTTACATTTAACTGCCTGTTTTGCCGCCTGTATCGCTTCAAAGAAATACGATTTTCTTGTATAGGTTTCTGCCAGAACATAGTATGCATCTGCATATTCTCTATTCTGTTCCAATGCCATATTGATATAATTTATTGCCTTATCCAAATCGCCTTTATAGAACTGTGCACGACCTATTTTGTAATAAATCTCGTAAGAATCAATTGCTGTTTCTAACGCACACTGGTATTCAGTTATTGCCTCATCTATATACTGACATGAATTAAATATATCCAGATGCCATTCAAGGTATAAATCCCCTAATCTGATATGCAATTTAGCATTGTTAGGTTCTTTTTGCAAATCCAGCTGGCATCTTTCAATCGCTTTTTTCACCCTGTCCTGTTTATTATTTTTTTCATCTGATGAATTGTTTTCAACAATATTTCTCATTTATTATCTTCCGTTCTTAGTTATTCTGCTAATGACAGACAGTAATCCGTCAATTTTTGGCGATCTGCAAAAGATATTTTTTCAATAATCATTCTATGCACACCCTCAGGCAATCCTGTTTTATCTAAAACTTTACCTGTAAGTATTATTCTACCAATAGTATCCGATAAATACAACATGATTTCAAATTCTGAATTAACATCTAAAGGAATTTCAGAATAGAACCTCAAACCTCTGATACTTATATCAATCAAATTGGTTTCAATATTCCCCATAAGCGGTCTAAAAATAGTAATCGGGCAATTAGAGTTATACCTCGGGGTTATTCTTATATCTTCGACTTTTGTGTTTTCTGCGTTGTATAATATTTCCATTTCCGAGGATGATATCAATTTTGTAACTTCGGAATTAAAAATAACAATTCCCCCCGGGGTATATACTTTAACAAGCAGTTTGTATCCTTTTTCAAAGTCATTAAAATCGTTTTTTTGTCCTGTGGATAGTGCGACTATTAATTTATGCGTTAATTTTTTTTTGATATAACAATCCACATCAAGATTATCAGAACCTGAGTCTGAAATAACTTTTGTTTTTTGTTTTTCGCCCAATAAATTCATAAGTTTATTGTAAATAACATATTGCAAAAAAGCAAGCAGATATTACATTAGAGGGTGCGAAAAAATCCCAAAATTGACATGCGAAAGCGGGTGTAAAACGCTGTACGTTTTATACCCGCTGCCGCATCGACAATGTTCCCCTGAGTTTGCCATAAAATTTTGCTATTCATACAGATACAAATTGCGATTTTATCGACTATGTACATGTTTGCACAAAAACGGATAAAAAAAGGTTATGAACAGACCGATTATAAAATAACCCGAGAATAATCCAAATCTTTGCCCGAGAATATCAACAAGAACAAGTTCAGAGAATTTCAAAAGTATAGTCAGACAACCGAGTCCGACAACAAACCTTAATAATTTATTCAATTTAGACCCTGATTGCGGTGTAAATCCGACAAGTCTTTTTTCAATAAGCCAACCGTAAAATACACCATAGACAAAACCTATCCTTGCAAATATTTCCGTTTTTATCGGGGCGGGATTATACAGCAGCTTTCCGCCGGAATAATCCATAGGATAACTTTTGTAATTTACATACAAAATCAGTAAAACACTTACTAAAGTTATAACTGCTGTAATAATAACATCTGCGTTTTTTGTTTTATTTTCCCAATCAAGTAATTTTTTATTTGCATAAAGTATAATTATTCCAATAATAAAAGATACTATAACATCCTGCGGTGTATGTACCCCCAGATAATTTCTTGAGAACATAACAAGCAGAATAATCAAAAATGATAAATACCTGATTATTTTATTTTTCCGGAACCAAACAATAAGTGAGCCGTAAACAGCGGTGCAGCTTGCTGTGTGTCCGCTCGGGAAAGAATATCCCGTTGCTGCGGGGATTGCAGCTGCAAGAGGCTTTACACGCCCATCCAGCATCCACGGTCTGTATATACA
>JAJPXE010000222.1 GCA_021205645.1 Candidatus Gastranaerophilales bacterium
AACTGTTTACGAAACAAAAAAAATTTGTTAAAATAAAGCTATGAAAAAATTATTCACTATACTGTCTTTTATCCTATTAGGCGGCTGTTCATATGCGTTTTATGATTTTTGCGAAACCCCGCAGGATTATAATACCTTTCCTGCCTCATACGATTTTAGGACAGAATATTGGAAAGATATTCCGCAATACCATAATAATGAAAAAAATAAAATCAAATACAAAAATATTAAAAATAGCCCCTCAAAAAGAACAATTATAAAACAATCACCGGAGATGAAGAACAATGATGAAGCTGAAATTCAGGTGAACTGATATCAGTGGTCGTAATAAAATTATACATACATGTCCCGGCAAGTACATTGTTATCACATTTTAGCAATAAAAAAGGCAGACTTTATGTCTGCCGTAATGTTAATCTATTTTACTCCCTGTCTTATAGGCTGAATTTTTCGATATTTTGCTGCTTTTGCGTTTACTGCATAACACGCTATTGCCAGCCTTTGAGAGAGCTTGAAGTAATTTATTGCATTGTTTGATGCACAACTCATCACCTCAAATACTTCATCCGGTGATATCCTGGACTCGGCATTATCATGGTTATCTACCTGTTCCTTTGCGTATTTTTCTACAAGTAATTTGTCAATAAAATCTCTAGCTCCGACTGCCATAATGTCCGTACCCTTATCCTCTGTATCTCAGTATATAAAAGAACAAGAACCTCTTACGGGTCATTCCCGGGCACTCCCCTGATTTCTCTGCTTCTGCAATACTTCCCATATCTGCATTGATATACATATCAAGCATGCCGGAATGTATCTCTGTATCTATGACGATATCAGTTGGTTACCCTTGAATATTAAATTGTACCCTGTAATAGTTTATCCCTTTATGTATATATAAAGTATATACAAAAGAAATAATTGCCAAATTGGTACCGTATGATTAATGTTTCTTAACATTAGGCAGGCAAAACAATTATCCGCTTAATATTTGTAACATTATTGGAATAATAATAATCTGTTTTTGCTATAATCATTACAGGAGCTTTTATGGGACAAATACTTAACAGAAAAAATATATCGGATTTTGTTAAAAAATTGCACGAAGCAGGTAAAACAGTTGTTGCAACAAACGGCTGTTTTGATATTCTGCACGCAGGACATATAAAGTATCTCCAAAAATCAAAATCTTTCGGTAATTACCTGATGATTTTACTCAATTCTGACAAATCAGTAAAAAGTATTAAAGGCGGGAACCGCCCGATAAATAATGAACAGGACAGAGCAGAAATACTCACCGCATTGAGTTGTGTTGATTTTGTCGTTATGTTCGATGAGGACAGCCCCGCTGCTCTGCTTGATGAAATTAAACCTGATGTATATACCAAAGGAGCGGACTATAATATGGATAATCTGCCCGAAAAAGATATTATGATTAAGAACGGAACAAGAGTCGAATTTATTGATTTTGTTCAGGGAAAATCCACAACAAATATAATTGATAAGATTAATAAAAAGGAGTAGGAAATGACATCTTTTACTTTAGAACAAATTGCGAAACACACAGACGGTATGCTGACAAAAACAGCAGAGGTTTCGATTACGAAAATAGCTCCTCCGCTATTGGCTGATGAACATACTCTTGCACTGGCATTGAGTGAAGAAGAAATTGAAAATCTTGCAAAAACTAAAGCAAAAGCTGCTCTTGTTCCGCTCGGAGTTAATATCGACGGATTTACAACCATTGAAGTTGAACGTCCGAGATTAGCAATGATGAAACTTATAACAATGTTTTATAAGGAGCCGGAAACCAACGGGGGAGTTCATCCTACAGCGGTTGTTCATCCTGAAGCTAAATTGGGGCAAAATGTTTCGCTCGGGGCAAATGTTGTTGTAGCAAAAGGGGTTGTTATCGGTGATAACACAAAAATTCTCGCTAACAGCTATATTGGAAATGACGTCATCATCGGCTCTGATTGTTTCTTCCACCCCGGAGTTAACATCGGTGACAGAGTTCAAATAGGAAACAAAGTTATACTTCATCACGGAGTTTCACTCGGGGCAGACGGGTTCAGTTTCGTTACCGAAAATCCGAATAATATTGAACAGGCAAGAAAAGACGGTGAAATTAAAGATACGAACACCGAACATGTTATCTTTAAGATAAATTCAATAGGTTCGGTAGTTATAGGTAATAATGTTGAAATCGGCGCTAATTCTACCATTGACAGAGGTACGATTGAAAACACGACAATTGGTGATAATACCAAAATAGATAACCTTGTAATGATAGGTCACAACTGCAAAATCGGAAAAGGTTGCATGATAGTATCTCAGGTAGGTATAGCAGGAAGCTGTGAAGTCGGTGACAGAGTGGTTCTTGCAGGTCAGGCAGGATTGGCTGACCATATCAAAGTTGGCGATGACTCTATTGTTGCCGCTAAGGCCGGTGTTACAAAGAGTTTTCCTGCAAAGTCAATCGTTGTCGGCGCACCTGCCGTACCGAGAAAAGAGTTTATTAAACAGCTTAAAATCATGAAAGATGCAGGCGAGTTGATTAAGAAGTTCAGAAAATACGAACCTTTGTTATCATCATTTGAAAGCGAACATCACACGGAAGTTATCTGATATGACAACAATCTCTAAAGAAATACGCACAGGCGGCAAAACCTTGATGAAGAACCTTGATTGCGGGGTTGTCATTAAACCTTCAAAAGAGGGGATTATCAGGCTGTTCGTTAAAGGTGCGGATAAAGGTTTTAAAGCCTGCATAGATAATGTAATCAGCACGGAACATAATGTTACTCTCGGCAGCAGAGAACACAGAACACTGCTCGGCACCTGCAAATACAAAGCCGGATTATGCGAACATTTTATGGCTGCCTGTGCTTTTTTAAGAATAAATTCGGTAGATGTCTACCTGTCGGTAGAGGAATTCCCAATCTTTGACGGAAGTTCTAAAGTCTGGGTCGAACTCTTTAAAGAAGCAGGGCTCACTGATAAACCTAAAAAACAAACAATATACACCGTTAAAGAACCTGTATATTACATAAATGGCAAAACAAGTCTGGTTATTCTGCCGGATGATGATTTGAATATCACTTATTCGGTTAATTATGACCACTGTGATTTAAAAAGACAATGGGTTTCATTTAATCCCGATAACCATGATGAAATTATAGAAGCCCGAACATTCGGGTTTTATAAAGACCTGAAAAAATATCAGATGCTTGGTTTTGCTCATGGTGTCACAATAGAGAATACTCTCGGACTGACAGATGAGGGATATACAACCAATGTCCGCTCGGATAAAGAACCGATTAAACACAAAATACTTGATTTATTCGGCGATATATATCAAACAGGGGTTTCACCACTTGATTTAAAATGCCGGATTTTAGTTAAAGAGGCAGGACATGCAGTCCATATTAAGGCGGCAAAGTTATTAAAAGATAAGTTAGTAAAAATTAAATAAGGAGATTATAATGAGTGAGATTATTGAAGAAAAACTGAGTTTTGATATTCAGCAAATAATGGAAATAATTCCGCACAGATACCCATTTTTGTTGGTTGATAAGATAACCGAGTGTATTCCGGGTAAATATTCAAAAGGGTATAAGAATGTAACAATGAATGAGGGATTTTTTCAAGGTCATTTTCCTGATAATCCTATCATGCCGGGGGTTTTACAGATTGAAGCAATGGCACAGTGTTCTGCTCCGATTTTAACAGTTTTACCTGAATATAAGGGTAAGTTAACCCTGTTTGCAGGAGTTGACAATGCAAGATTTAAAAATATTGTACGTCCGGGGGACAGATTAGACATGTTTATTGAGTTAACAAAGGCAAAAGGTCCTATCGGTAAATGTCACGGAATAGGCTCTGTCGATGGCAAAACTGTCGTTGAAGCTGATTTGACCGTCTGTCTGAAATAGTTTTATCAGAATATGAAAAAGAACTTGATTATATCCGGAGCAACAAGAAATAATTGGAACAGATTAAACGTTGAAGAAAGTGAAATAGAAAATAAACTTTCTAAAATGGCTAACAAGCTTTATTCAAAGAAAAATATTATTCCTGTTGAATATTTTCAAAACAAAGATAATTTCGTTATTCTGGAGGATTTGTCAGGATATATAAAAAACAACAGTTTAACAATTCCTGCTGTTATATACAATCTCAGTTTAAACCAGCTCATAAAATTCGGACTTGCGGAAATTGTAAATGGTAAAATTTATTCGGAAAACAAATATCTTCTCGATATTTTGAATGAATTAAAAAATGAACCGATTATAGAATATCTGATAAAAATACCTCTTCCTGTAGATGAGTATGATATTTTAGGAATAGTTTATCAATCAATGCTGATAGAGGGGAATAAAAATAAGTTCGGTTCTTATTATACCCCAAGAAAAATAGCACAAAAGTTTGTAAAAGAAATCAATCCTGATACGGTTTATCTTGACCCCTGCTGCGGAACGGGCGGATTCTTACTAACTTTTGCCGATACCGGCAAGATTAAAACCCCGGAAAATCTATACGGGTTTGATAAAGATTATATTGC
>JAJPXE010000175.1 GCA_021205645.1 Candidatus Gastranaerophilales bacterium
GCCAACTGCTTTGCAGATTGGCACCCGCTCCGCTCCCCTCCCCGTCTGGGGAGGGGGAATTTTTTCACATGAGATGATAACCGTGCAAACCCCGGGATATAATTCATCAATAATTATCCGATTTTCAACCGAAATCCATGCCGGAAAATTAGAATTTTTCCGCAAACTCGTATGACAATGGGTGTGAATTCGCTTTGCATGAAAAAAATAATGAAGAATTAAAGATTAAATCGTATTTCTGCAAGCCTTATCACGCCAGGGAAAAGGGTACAGTTGAAAATATTAATGGAATTATCAGGCGTTGGTTTCCTAAAAAGACTGACTTTGACGATATACCGGAAGAAAAGTTGCAAAAAATAGAATATTGGTCTAATAATAGAAGAATGAAGATGCTAAATTACAAAACACCTTATCCGGTTTTTACTCAATTGGCATACGCTGCTTAGGGGTGTTGCAAGTTTGACTAGAATTCGCCTTTAGCTCAATTATTAAGAAATGTAAATAACGTTAAATAAAAAAAAGCAATTTTCGATTTAAAAAGAACTTTATATAAATGTAAGCGGGATTTAAGAATAGATTACAGTTGAGAAAAAAGTTAAGTAAGTAAGTAAAAAGTCTTGAATTCGGCTTTAAAACAAAAAAAGTTTTAAATCGAAAACTCTTTGATATTCATATTCACAATTGAAACGACAGGTGTACCAGCGCCTGTCTTTTCTGCATGTAACCGCCTCCATCTTATCATTTACCCTTACTCACGGATTTTGCTTTTAGGGTCTAAAATATCACGGATTGTATCCCCGATAAGGTTGAAACATAGTACCGCTATAAAAATCAATACCCCCGGAGTTAACAGCCACGGACGGTATAATATATTTATGTATTCCTGAGCCTCTTTGAGCATATTACCCCAACTTGCATCAGGCTGCTGTATCCCCAGACCTAAAAAGCTTAAACCCGATTCCGAAAGTATATAAGACGGAACACTCAATGTCATTGCTATGATAACATAACTCGTGGTTTGCGGAAGAATATGATGCATAATAATCCTCAGCTTTGATGCTCCGATAGTTTCAGCCGCCTGAACAAACTCCTCGTTCTTTATTGATAAAACCATTCCGCGGACGACACGGGCAAAACCTGCCCAGCCTATCAATGCCAGAATTACCACTATTAGCGTAAAGCGCTGTATACTCGTCATATTTGCAGGCAATATTGAGGCAAGTATTATCAAAAGGTAAAAACTTGGAATTGCCATAACCGCTTCTGCAAATCTCATCATTAAAATATCAACCCGACCGCCCAGATATCCTGAAATTCCGCCGTATAACAGACCTATCGGGAATAGTATAAACAGGGCTAAAAACCCTATTGTAAGCGATATACGTCCGCCAAAAAGCAAACGTGAAAATACATCACGACCGTTAATATCAGTTCCGAGCAGGTATAATCTTCCGCCGTTATCCGCTCCAAACAGATGGAGTGTTGAAGGAATTATTCCCAGAATCTTGTAACCGTCACCTTTGACAAAGAGCTTGATATAATGTTTCCGGCTTCTGTCAAGTTTATAAACATTCTGATAGAGTTTCGGCTCAAATACTCTTATGTAATTGTATGTATAAGGCATTGATAACCTGCCATTTTCATCAATTGTATAAATTGGTGAGGGAGGGGCATAAGAAAGATTTCTATCCGAAAAATCTTTTGAATACGGTGCAATAAAATCGGCACAGGCTATACATATATACATAATCAAAAGTATTATCAGAGCAGTGCCTGCAAATTTGTCTTTGAGAATTTGCCTGAACATATCTACCCCCTGACTCTCGGGTCTGTAACAATAAGCAAAATATCCGCAAGCAGATTTCCCAGCACAAGCATAATTGAGCCTATCATTAATGACGCCATAACAAGATTTATATCCGATTTCATAACCGCTTCAAGTATAAGCCTGCCTAATCCGGGGTACTGAAACACATACTCTGTCAGCGCAGCACCGCTTAATAACCCTGCGAATTCAAATCCGAGAAGAGTTATCATCGGATTAACGGCATTGCGCAGTGCATGTTTAAAGATTATTTGAAACTCGCTTAAACCCTTTGCACGTGCAAATTTTATATAATCACTGTCAAGAACATCAAGCATATTTGCTCTCATCTGACGCTGCAAACCTGC
This sequence comes from Candidatus Gastranaerophilales bacterium, assembly GCA_021205645.1. Lineage (GTDB taxonomy): Bacteria > Cyanobacteriota > Vampirovibrionia > Gastranaerophilales > Gastranaerophilaceae > UBA2883. The sequence goes on from JAJPXE010000175.1 coordinate 2,173, forward strand.
AAGCGATATGGTAAACAGTACAGTGACCGGCAAAACCAAATGTTTTGATATATCACTGAATTTACCCCAAAAAGAAAGCCCGTTAAAATCATACCCCGTCAAACCGCCAGCAGGAAACCAACCTGTTTTTACGGCTAAGATTAATAGCAATATTGCAAAGAAGAATGACGGTATTGCCATTCCTATGCTCGACAAAACCGTGAGCATTCTGTCATATTTGCTTTTATTATAAACTGCTCCCAGTATACCGAGCGGTATTCCGACTATCCACGTCATAAAAATTACCACTGTCGTCAGAAGTAATGTGTTGGGTATTCTCTCCGCAAGTTTTGTTGAAACTTTCTCACCTGCCGACGTTATGCCTAAATCTCCTTTTATAAAAGATTTAGCCCATAAACCGTATTGAACAATAACAGGTTTGTCCAGACCAAGTCTTATTTTCTCACGTTGTAATGTTTCCTGCGATATTGCAGGGTTTAATCTTAGCTCTGCAAGAGGATCTACCGGCGATAATCTTATAATAAAGAAGCTTATTATTGATACAATGAACAATAACGGTATCGTTTGCAATATTCGTTTAAATATATACTTATATATTTTCATTGTCCGCACTGCTCCTTATCAATATAAATTTCTTCAATGTTATGTGTTATGCCCGACAATGTTGACGGATAAATATTTTTGAATTTCCTTCTGATTGCATAAATTCTTATCGGTGAATATAAATATATTATCGGAGCTTGATTATAAATAATATTCTGGTATTCATCGTAGTATCTTTTTCTTGCGCTAAAATCAAGTTCAAGTGCTGCTCTGTCGAAAATATCATCAAGTGATTTTTCCCAGTCGAGTCTATCGCAAACGACTGTACCGGCAGCTCTTTGATTAAACAAATGCAGCGGACCTGAAGAATACCATACATTTTTACCGTTGTGCGGCTCTACCGGAGAGCCGGTCAAGCCCATTATTACCATATCCCAGTCATAAGAATTGGTAATTTTGTTCACAAGCGAGTTAAACTCAATCGGTTTAAAATTAATCTGCATTCCTAAATCTGCTAAATCCTGTTTGAGCATAACACCCAGCGCCTCACGTTCGGTATTCCCGGCATTTGTGTACAGATCAAACTCCACGCTGTTGTTATGTTTATCATATAATTTACCTTTTTTTAGATAAAACCCGCTTTTCTTTAAATATGATTTTGCAATATCAAGATTACGGTCATGACCTTTCAGGGCTTTGTTATAAAATATGGAGTTTTTGCTCTCTGCCGTAAAAAGAGGTGATGCCATACCGTTTGCGATATTTTGAACCATACTCTTTCTGTCAGTTGCGTAATCTATGGCTTTTCTAAAGTTTAAATCATTAAACCAAACCTGTTTAACAGGGTTAACGTAATATTCTTTTTTGCCTTTTGAGGTTGTATATCTTCTGTTAAGATTGATTGCGGCAAACATTGTCCCGGTATCGGCTCCGAGATTATAAATCACATAATCCGAGTTGTGTTCTTTAGCTTTATATCTTGCGACATCTCCGCCCCGGAGTGAAATCTCATCAAGTTCTTTTGCCTCAAATTTGAGTATCTGGTTATTTAAATCACCGACTATCAAGTATATAATCCTGTCAAGATAAGGGAGTTTCTCTCCGTTTCTGTTGATGATGTAGTAATCCGGGTTCCTGACAAAAATAACTCTTTGTGCGGGAATGTATTCTTTGAGTCTGAAAGCACCATTAGAAACAATAGTTTCAGGGTCGGTATTTGTTGATAAAAACTGATTAAAATTCTTTCTCCAGTTTTTATCAGCCATAAAATAGTGTTTTGGGGCAATTGAAGCGGAAAGCATTCTTAAAAACGGTGCAAATTGTTTTTTTATCGTGAATTCTACCGTGTAGTTATCTATTTTTCGGATTTTAGGCAGTTCGCCGTCAATAACCATACTGTCACGGGTTGAGGTGTTGCCAAGCCCCGCAAATATTATATCATTCCATGTAAAAAATACATCATCGGCACTGACAGGTTTGCCGTCTGACCATTTTATACCGCGTCTGAGATGAATTATATACCGGTTACCTTTTATTTCAACGGATTTAGCGAGTTTAGGCACAACTTCACCCGTCATAGGGTCAGATGAGAAGAGACCGTCATACATCATATCGCCCATTGTCGAAGATGTTGCATCCGTTGCCGTGAACGGGTTGAATGTTTTCGGACCTTCACCGATTGTAGAAGATACAAGCTTTCCGCCGAATTTCCCGACAGGAGCCGACGATTGCAAATAATCAACACCATCAATTGTTCTTGTTACCGGTTTCGGATATGGTTTGTTCAACGGTATTGCATCAGGATTGTCTTTCACCCCGGAACAATCAATCGTGTATTTTGAAC
>JAJPXE010000082.1 GCA_021205645.1 Candidatus Gastranaerophilales bacterium
ATATAACATTATCTTTAAATCAGTATTCCTGTTCTCTATAACAGGCTCAAGTATAGCACGAAACAGACACCGGAGTGTCTGTTCGCTTATAAGTGCTTCTGTATCCTTTACGGAAAAAATCTCTCTTAACAAATTAAACAGTACCTTATAACATTAATTAAATAGTAACAAATTTTGATTTTCTTTTCTTGTCGAATCCGTGTCTGATAGCATAAAGTACAGCCTGCGTTCTATCCCTGACCTGAAGTTTCTGGAAAATATTGTTAACATGAGTTTTAACAGTTGTGTTAGAGATGTACAGTTTACTTGAAACTTCATTGTAGCCATATCCTTGAGTAAGTAAATCAAGCACTTCTTCTTCTCTTTGAGTAAGAGTTGATAAAAGTTTTTCATCAGTAGTTTCTTCATCTTCCCTGACAGATTTTTGGAAATATTCAAAAAATCTGAGCGAAAGAGCAGACGGTAAATAGATTTTACCCGAGATAACCTCCTCAATAGCACAAATCAATTGAGCAGATGCCATTGTTTTTAGTACATAACCCTTAGCACCGACTTTCATCGCACGGAATATTAAATCCGCATCATCATAAGCACTTAATGCAATGATTTTTACTCCGGAATTTAATTTTTGGATTTCATGAATTGCCTGTAAACCGTTCTTGTCAGGCATGTTCATATCAACAAGGACAATGTCCGGCTGATATTTTTTTACCATGTTAACACCCGTGTTAACACTTGTTGATGTCTGTACTACATCATAACAGCCCTCAAGATTTAATAACTCCTTTACTCCCATCAGATGCTCATAATTGTCATCAATCAAAACAATTCTTGCTTTTTTTCTAAATTCTCTGTGCATTTCCATCTCCCTAAGATTATAATAATTTCTCTCTCCACCAAATATACTACTACTTTTTAGAGGATATGTTCATCAATAGAAATATTGATTTTTATGCGGTTTACTATAACAATTTTATCTAGACCGTTCGGTCTAGAACATAGCTGAAACCATGTCATAGGTTGATTGCGATATTTTATGCACGACCATGCCCATCATATAAATAAATTACACTAAACAGAGCATGGAATAATTTTTATGTATTATTTTTGTAAATGTTTGTATATAATAGTAATGAACTATTAATTTATAATACGCCTTGTTAGATTAATACGGCAGATTAAAGGATGAAATTTAATAAAAAGATGCGCTTGTAGCTCAGTAGGATAGAGCAGCGGTTTCCTAAACCGTGTGTCGCGGGTTCGACTCCCGCCTTGCGCATTTTTTTGTTAGTTTTTTATAATCGGGAGTCGAACCGGTTTGTTTTCGTTCAAAGTGTGAGAGACTTGGCTTAATTGCTCAATCCGGAAACAAACAGGTTTTCTCACCTCTCGCTTTTTTTCCGTACCGCCTGAAAGGGGAAGAAGAAAGCGGGCAATGCAAAATGTAACGGTCAAAAGGTTGTTAGTGCAAAACAACTTCACCGGCTTCTAACGTCTTTTTGACATCCAAAACTCTCTGGTTTGAGCTGCCAACCCAGTGGATTTTATTATCATTCAACGCCTCAATAAATTCACCTTCAGCAATTATGTCAATATTTTCAATACCTTTTACATGACAGATTTCTTCCCATTGATAACCCGTATACAACCATATTGTTTTATCAGGATATTCACAGCGGCATTTTTCAATCAACCTGAATACTTCAGAGCGGTTAAACGGGTGTAGCGGATCACCGCCGCTGAACGTTATACCTGAAATATGAGGTTTTCCTAGATCTTTAAATAGCTCTTTTTCCGCATCTTCATCAAACGGTATCCCTCCGCCGACATCCCAGGTTTCAGGATTTTGACAACCCTTGCAGTAATGATTACAGCCTGCCACCCATAAAACAACCCGCAAACCGTCACCGTTTAGCATATCATCTGTTGTTATATTATGATAGTTCATAATCTGCACCCCTTACTGTTCTTTAATGATTGTATATTTACCCCTGTTAAGGTGAAACCATAACCTACAGGCTGGCACTACAGCCTGCAGGCGGCGGGTATCATATTGTTTTGCGGTTTGACACGCTACATGCTCACTCTGTCTTTGATTTCTTCCATTTTAGCTTCGTTTAATCTGGTATCACCTTTGACACGTGAATATGACAGATAACCGTTCATCCTTTCTATTTTTGTCAGGTTTTTACTGCCGCATTTCGGACAAACATCCATGTCTAATTCTTCATGACCGCAATCATCACAGTATGACAAAGACAGATTAACTCCTTCATAAAATCCCATCTCCATTGCACGGTTTATCAAGGTCTCAACCGCCTCCGTATTGTATGAGATAGGATATTTAACATACTGTATTTTCCCGCCGTTCAGCAAATCCCAGAAACGTTTTTCAAGATCCTGTTTCTCTATCGGAGTTATATCCTCGCTGACGTGACAGTGGAAACTGTTTGAAACATAACCTCGGTCTGAAACATTCTCAACAATACCGTACTTTTTGCGGAACTGCTGTATCTGTAAACCGCAAAGGTTTTCAGCAGGTGTTCCGTATATTGCGTATAAATATCCGTCCTGCTCCTTGTATTCATTAACTTTTTTGTTAATATATTCCATAACCTCAAGAGCGAAATTGCCGTCCTGTGCAATTGATTTGCCGTTATGAAGCTCCTGCAATTCGTTCAAAGCGGTAATGCCGAATGATGCTGTCGTATATTTCAACAACGGTTTGATTTTATCATGATATCCCAGATTTCCGCCGTAGAAACCACCCTCACAATACGCAAGAGGGTTCGTTGATGCTCTCATCTCGCCGAGATAGTCAAGCGTTCTTTTGTGCAGATTTCTAATCATTTCCATATAATAATCAAGTACCTGATAGAAATCCTTGTTTTCTTTCTTTGCTTTTGCATAAATCATAGGCAGGTGCAGACTGATAGCACCGATATTAAACCTGCCCTCAAATACAGGTACATCGTTCTCATCGGCAGGTTTTAAACCGCCTCTTTCATACCATGGCGATAAAAATGCCCTACAGCCCATCGGTGAAACGACTTTTTTATATTTTTTGTACATACTTGCAACATAACCTTCGCCGGTTAAGGATAACCAATCAGGATACATAGTTTTTTGAGAACATTCAACGCCTGCTTTGAAGATATCTTCTAAAACACAGCCTTTACCGTGAAGTTCTTTGTCGTACAAAAATATTATTTTAGGGAATAAAACAGGTTTTTTACAAGTTTCTTTGCCCTGACCTTTTTTTCTTACATTAAGCAGTGCAAGACATGCCATTCTTTCAAATTCACCCGTCCCAAGACCTGCCGAAACCGCAATAAACGGATAATCACCGCGGCAGGATGCAACGGAATTGAACTTGTATTCCCAACCTTGAAATCCCTGTTCAAAATCTCTTTGAACATCTTTCATTGCCTGCTCTCTTGCATTTTCAAAACTTACACCCAGACAGATGTATTTTTCATAATAGTTTTGGTAAGTCTTTTCGGCATAAGGAGCAAGCACTTTGTCGACTTCCGGAAGGGTAAAACCGCCATATTGCTGACCCGCTGCGGCCATTGTAACATCACCGATTACATCAAATGCAACACGTAATGTCTTTGGCTCGTTATACCACAAATTACCCATCTCAAAACCGCCTTTTAATACATTGGCAATATTGAATAAACAGCAATTCATTGTATCGCGTCTTGCGGACATATCATGTATATATATATATCCGTCCCTTGCTGCCTGCAATTCGTCCACATTCAAGAAGAATTTTTTGTATAATTCCTTATTCAACTGATTAAACACCAGCGACCGTTTTGTAGAAACCAGTGTCGAGTCGGAATTTGAATTCTCTTTATCTCCGACATACATAATTTTCTGGCTTTCCTGATAAACTTTATCAAGCATTTTGACAAAATCTATTTTGTAATTTCTATAATCTCTGTAGCTTTTTGCAACTTTCGGATTAACATCCTCCAATGCACTTTCAACAATGCTGTGGATTTTTACAATCTCAATATTGCTGCAGCCCAGAGTTACAACGCTTTTGTTTACGATATTACAAATCTTTTCGATTTCTTCAGCACTTAGCTCAATAATCATTCTTGCGGCAGATTTTTTAATCGCTGTTACAACTTTTGTAACATCATAATCTTCAAGTGTTCCGTCTTTTTTTACAATTTTAATATTATCGGTTGACAATTTTTTTGCTATATCAATAACATTATTGAGGGTCACATCCTGATTTCCGTTGGACGTCTTTTTAACAGTTGCCCCATTGATTGAATTCATAACGTTAGTTGATGCACAATTAAGCCCAACAACACCATCATTTTTAACAGTTGTTTCTTTCATAATATATTCAAATCTCCTCAGTCCCGCAAGTCTTATGTCTCGATTGTATGCTTATTCATTTTGCTAGTTAGCATTGATTTATGGTTTTGCTTGCTTTGACTACCTTTTTATTATTGTACCATTAATAATGTTTAATGTTAATAGTTTCTTTGTCATTTTTCATCCGTTCGGAGGATTTAT
>JAJPXE010000102.1 GCA_021205645.1 Candidatus Gastranaerophilales bacterium
TGCTCGCTATCCGGAATTCGTTTCACTCATTCCGTCCGCAAATTCGCTGTCACTCATTCGCCATACGGCGAGTACTCGTTACGACTTTCGCTTAACGGAACGGAGTCGGTGTTAACGACAACGTCGTTAACACAACGTTCCGGACTAACTCCTTTCAGTCATGTCGTCCGTCCGGAATTTCGCTTCTTAGATTATTCGGGCGAGCAAAACACTACAATCACTTCAAAAGCCGTAAGGCTTTTTGTCGTGATTTTTGTGTTAATTGCTCTTACGGGTTTCGGGCTTCGCCCTCACTCTACCGAAAATCCGCGTCTTGGATTATTCGGGGTGAGGGGAAAAAATAGTACCCTGCCCTCTCCGGAGCGGCAGCGGGTGCAGCAGCGAAGCAGTTGCACTGTCCGCTCCGCAGGAGAGGGCAGAATTTGTTAGTGAACGTAAGTGAGCTTACAAATTCGGGTGAGGTGACTACCCATGCGCGAGGAGATTGCACCCCACCCCTAACCCCTCCCCGGTTGGAGAGGGGGAAACTTTTCTCGGGTGAGGTGATAACTTTGCGGGAGGTGACTATTGTAGATGAGGCAAAATTAAACATATTTCGTAATCACCCCCTCATCTGCGGAGCAGACAGTGCCAACTGCTTTGCAGATTGGCACCCGCTCCGCCCCTCTCCCCAAAAGGAGAGGGGAAAATTTGTTTTAGCCCTCTCCGGAGCAGCAGCAGGTGTTGCGGGAGCGGTAGTGGGAACCGGTTCTCACCCGCTCCGCTTGCGAAGCTCGACACTCATTATGAACAATTCCCCGTCGTACATAGAGAAGAATTTAACAAACGCTCCATTGCCTCTATCGTTTTTTCACGACTGCCGAATGAAGTTAATCTAAAATACCCCTCTCCGTTTTTGCCGAAACCTGAGCCCGGAGTTCCAACGACCTGAATATTTTCCAGTAAATAATCAAAAAATTCCCACGACTTCATATTATTTGGACATTTTAGCCAGATATACGGAGAATTTGTACCGCCTGTGTAGCGGATACCAAGCCTGTCAAGAGTATCTGTTATGATTTTTGCATTCGCTTTGTAATAATTTATATTACTCAATACTTCTTCCTGACCCTCTTTTGAAAATACAGCCGCTGCCGCTTTTTGAACAATATAAGGCACACCGTTAAATTTAGTTGTCTGCCGCCTTAGCCATAATTTGTTCAATTGAGTGTTATCATATCTCAAACTTAAAGGCACAACCGTATAACCGCACCTTGTACCAGTAAATCCGGCTGTTTTTGAGAATGAACAAAACTCTATCGCACAATCTTTTGCACCCTCTATTTCGTATATGCTTCTCGGCAATGTTTCATCCGAAATAAAACACTCATAAGCAGCATCAAACAGGATTATCGAATTGTTATCAAGCGCATATTGAACCCATTCCCTAAGCTGTTCTCTGTCATATACCGCACCGGTCGGATTGTTCGGAGAACACAGGTATATTATATCTGCTTTGACATTCCTGTCAGGCATGGATAAGAAATTATTTGTTTCATTTGAATTTGAATATATAATTTTTCGTCCCGCCATAATATTTGTATCAACATAAACCGGATATACAGGGTCTTGAACCAGTACTGTATTATCCGTGTCAAAAATATCAAGAATATTGCCCAAATCGCTTTTTGCACCATCGCTTATGAATATTTCATCCGGTTCAAGGACTGCATTATGCTTTGAATAGTATTCTTTAATCCCGTTTTTTAAGAAATCATATCCCTGTTCAGGACCGTAGCCGTGAAAGGTTTCTTTCACTCCCATTTCCTCAGATGCCTGTTTCAAAGCTTTTACAACGGCCTTTGAAAGAGGAAGCGTTACATCGCCTATCCCAAGACGGATTATGTCTTTATCGGGATTTTGTGATTTATGTTCACTAACCTTTTTTGCTATTGTCGAAAATAGATAGCTTGCTTCTAAATTCAAATAATTCTTGTTTATCTTCATAACTGCCTCATATAAAAATCTTACGGTATTATTATAGACTAATTGTGTCGGATTACAAAATCCTATTAGTAAATCTTCTTGTTTACAACCGGTGCAATCTGTTTTAGGTCGTTATACAGCATATTATATTCCTCCGGATAAAGTGATTGAGCACCGTCACAGATAGCATTATCGGCATCATAATGAACCTCAATAAGCAGTCCGTCACACCCCGCAGCAACACTTGCCCTCGACATAGGTGCAACTTTATCACGCAATCCCGTTCCGTGACTCGGATCGGTTATTATCGGTAAATGGCTCAACTTCTTTATCACGGGGATTGTCGACAAATCAAGTGTGTTTCTGGTATATTTTTCAAATGTCCTTATTCCTCTTTCGCAGAGTATAACATTTTTGTTTCCACTTGATACAATATACTCCGCTGATAACAGCAGCTCTTCAAAAGTTGCGGAAAGTCCTCTTTTTAATATTACCGGCTTGGTAACTTTGCCCATATCCTTTAGCAGGTTGTAATTCTGCATGTTTCTCGCACCAATCTGGAAAATATCGACATATTTTTCAAACATATCTATTTGCGAGCTTTCCATAATCTCCGATGTGACAGCCATACCATGGTTATCGGCAACGCTGCGGAATATTTTTAGACCTTCTTCGCCCAGCCCCTGAAAAGCATACGGCGAGGTTCTGGGCTTAAACGCACCGCCGCGCATTATTTTAACATTGGATTTTTCAAGCTCATCCGCTGTCTTATCCATCTGGTCATAACTCTCTATAGTGCACGGCCCCGCTATCAAACCGACGTTACCGCCGCCGAATTTTATTCCGTTCACTTCAATTATTGTGTCATCTTCTTTAAATATTCTGCTTGTAAGTTTGTAGCCCGAGGTTATTTTGATAACTTCCTGTACACCATCTAAAAGCTCAATATTTCTCGGATCAATTGTCTTTGCTCCAACAGCACCGATTACCGTATGAAGCTCTCCCTGAGATATATGCGCCTCAAAACCTTTTGATTTGATAAACTCAACTACTTTATCAATACAATTCTCACTTACGTGCTCACGCATTATTATAAGCATTTTTTCACTTCCATTCTTTTCTTTAAACCGATAGGATAATTATAACTTAAATATAAACAATTTAAAAATTTTACATAATATTGTATAATTAGCGATATAAAGATATATTCAATAGGAGAGAAGCATTGAAAGAAGAATTTACAACAAGTTCAAGACGCTGGTATGATAAAGACCCTGTTTTGTCATCGGCAATGAAAACTTTGGAAGAATCCGGCGATGACACGCAGATTAAAATTGCTCTTAATTTGATTAAAATTATCACGGAGCATAACATTGAAAACTCGAAATACGAGGATGTGACAGACATTATCAACGCAACCGAAATTGACCTTGCAACTCAGAAAAGAAACCGCTGGTATGACCTTGATGAAACTTTGAGGACGGCAATAAGCATGTTACAGAATTGTCCGCCTGAAACCAGAAGTGCCATTGCTGTTGAAATGGCAAAAATGGTTGTTGAGGAAATCAAGAAAAACGAAGAGGAAGAAGAGGAAGAAGAACTCGATAAAAAAATTGATGAAGAATAAAGATATTAATCAATTAGAAAGGGAGACTTTATAGTGCTGCTGGCGGGCAGATTATATCCAATTACAGACCGCTTACTGAGAGATGCATAAACGAACATAATAATTCTCATCAGCTGTTACCCTGTCAACAAGATACTTGAACTTTTGATTTGATGAGTTTTTCATTATCAATTGTGCGGCTTTCTCACGCACGGTATATTCCGATAAATCTATAGCACGCCCCAATATGACCCTTAATTTATCAGCACAAACATAATCACAAAAGTTATTTAAACCCTCTAAACACCAGTATAACTTGAATATCTGTTTGTTTATCGTATATTTTTTATCCTTATACACTATTTTGTCTAAACCCTGAAATGCTTCATCTATAAATCTTAAAATTATTTTGACATACTTATCTGCAAATTCTTCGTTACCCTTTAAATAATATAATCCGTCAATTACCATTCTGGAAATATTCGCATTTATATCAATTGTTGATTTAGCCAAAATAACAGGGAATTTTGAAAAATAGCCGCAATAAATCTTATTTTTAACAAATTCCAAAAATTTTTGTGCCGTTGCTTCTCTGATTTTGCCGTCACAATTTATTAAATTTGACAGAAAAATCTCCGCATCTTCTTGAGTTCTCAACTCAGAAATCTCTAATGCCGCATACTGCTTTTCCGCAATATTACCCGATTTTAAGAAACCAATCAAATCTCCGTAAGAATACGAATTAGAACATAACTCCAAAGCCCTATCAAAATTCTTATCTAAAGTTTCCTCATATTTTGAGTTCAAATTATGCACCCCGCTGTTATTATGGAGATTATAGCATAACCGCTAATGAAAAAACACAAAAAAATAGTATTAATGAATGATAATGTGTAATGAAGAAATGGTATAATAATAAATAGAAGAAAGAATATGAAGAATTTAATATCCTTTATTAAGG
>JAJPXE010000148.1 GCA_021205645.1 Candidatus Gastranaerophilales bacterium
TATCGAAAATATAACATCGGAATTTATTGGAAACTATGCCTTTACAACTACCAACGCGGCCTACGGCGGAGCAATATGTAATTGGGGCGGCTCCGGAAGAATAGCTTTTGTCACGGTCGACGGCTCAACGTTTGAGGGCAACTACGCCATCACCGCAGACAGCGCCACATACAAAAGCGCCTACGGCGGAGCAATATCAACCACCACCTATGCCTGCACAAATGTGTTTAGCTCAACATTTAAAGGCAACTACTCCTACTACGGCGGAGCTATCTACAACGACTCCACATCAACAACCACTGTTGCAGACTCAACATTTACCAACAACATCGCATACATAAACGGCGGAGCTATCTACAACGCCGGCACACTCTATATCATCGCAGACAGCGCAGATGTCCTGTTTGAGGACAATACTCTTTCTGACGGCACATCTAACGCTATTTATAACACCGGCACTGTTTATCTTAATGCAGCAAGTAATCAAAACATCGATTTTGAGGACGCTCTGACGGGCAGCAACGGGGTTATTTATATAAACATGGAAAATATATACCGCCCCGGATTAAACTCCTCTTATGCGCGCTCTGATGTGCTTGTTTCGCAAACCGGCGGTACGGTCACTATCAACAACACCGTCACCGGCAACACGCTTAACCTCTGCTCGGGATACCTCGCACTCGGAGAAAATGCCGATATCACAGCCGTTACCCTCAACGTATCAGGCGGAGAAGTGTCGCTCGCTGACAACACCATACGCTCAACAACGCTGGGCACGGTCAACCTCAGCGCAGATATGGGGCTCGGTATCGATGTCAGTCTGACAGACACAAGCGCCGACTCGCTTACCATAAACAACTTCAGCGCTAACAGTTACTATATTGTTATCAGCACCATCAATTTGCTCAGTTTAACAGACACCACCACCACCGTTACCGTCGCTAACGAGACACTCAGAAGCTATGTCAAACTGTCAGATAACGTGTCCGTCTCACTCGCAGATGGTCTCTCAACCGATAACGCCTATCTCATCAGCTACGACTCCTCATCCGGCAGCCTTGTGTTTAATGTCGTAACAGGCGGTATCGTCAGTGTTATCGCAGACATATCAGAACAAAAAGTCTACACAATGATAGCAAACGAAACCCCGTCATCAGCACTTGGGTATCTCAAAGGCTCCTCCATGACAGTCTCGGGCGGAGGAAAAACACTCTCCGGAGCTAATAACTCATCAGGTATCATCGTGGGATATGAAGCCGCACCACAATCACTTGGGATGAATAACCTGACAATAACAAACTACACAACCGCTATCACAAACTACAGCGGCAGTACAGTTGCACTGTCAGATGTCACCATGACCGGTAACACAACAGACGTCGACAACAACGGCTCGCTCACCTTTGGCGGCACCTCCTCCGTTAAAACTATCACCGGCACCGGCTCAACCACAGTCAGCGGCGATCTGAGCGTGAATAGCGGCGGAAGCTTTACTCAAGCCGCCTTGAGCATCCTTGCAGGCGGATCTATGTCAATCGATGCCGCTAACCTATCTATATCAGACAGCATCGCTAACTCCGGAACACTCAGCTTCAACGGCACGAATGATGCTTCACTCTCTGTCGATATCACCGGAGCCGGTACATTCAATCTCTCACAGAACCTCACAACATCAAAATCTGTTTCACAGTATGCAATCAATATAGCTGAAAATGTCACCTTAACACTCACCGGCACCGACCAAAACTTTGAAATAACCGGATTATACTCCAACAGCGGCACTATATCTAATGCCGGCGCCATGACACTCGGCGGTGAAAATAATATCGGAACCTTAACCGGCACCGGCTCGCTCTATGTGACCGGATATCTGACCGCAGATAAAGCTTTAACTCAGAGCTATATCAACATAGCCTCCGGCTCTCAGCTGACCAACAGCGCAGGCATAACAGCCAATATAGAAAACGCCGGAACATTTATCAACAATGCATCGCTTACCGGCACACTCATAAATACCGGCACAACAACCTCCGCAGCAGATTATCTCCACGGTAATGTCACTAACACAGGCAGCCTCACACTCACAGGCGGAAGCGCAACAGCAGGCACATCCGCACTGTCATCCGATAACAGTCTGACTCTCTCAGTAAGTATATTAGGCTCACACGACGAATCCGATAAGCTTACCTCTGCAGGAACTCTCACAATCTCCGATTATGTCACACTCGCAGATGTTGTGACAATCGAAGCCTCGACTATAACAATCAATGTAAGCAGCGGACTCGTCACGGATTTCAATCAAATATACTCCAATGCAGATGACGGAACACTGCTGACATCTATCGTCAATAACGGGCATCTCTATCTTTCAAATACTGACAATCTTGTCAATAATGCAACTATAACAACCACATCAGGCTATCTCCACCTGCTTGGCAGTCTTGCCACAAACGCTAATATTACACAGAATACAATCTATCTCACATCCTCCGATGTTGTCTTAACCGTGAACTCCGGCGCAACAGTGCAGGTTTATTACCTATCCAACAGCGGTGTTATCGCCAATAACGGAACACTCTACATATCAAGCTCTACCTCAACCGGTAACATCACCGGCTCCGGTACACTCAGATCGGCAGGCTCTACAAACGTTGCATCAGGCAAGTATATCGAACAAACTATATTCAATATAACCGGCGGCACTTTCACAAACAACGCTACAGGCACCTATAACGACTATACAGGCATACATATCTATTATGATGACACTATCGAAGGCTCCGGAACCGTTAACCTTACCGGCACCTCCGTACTTACTAATAACCAGAAACTCACAGCAGATAAGGGTATCTATGTTCAAAGTTCAACCGCCTCCGTCACATCAAATGCCTCAAATCTGATAGGTGCTGTCTATAACGCAGGTACAGTCAACCTCACCGGCGGTACAACTCAAGCCGGTATCGGAAACTATACCTACACCTCAGATGCCGGTGACACCGTCTCAATGAACGGTACCGTCGCTATAAAAGGAGATGTTACCCTTGCTGCCGGAACATCAATCACAGGCAATAACATAGAACTTGCAAGCGGCACACTCACCGTCGCAGACGGCGGCGTGCTCACCGCAACAGACGACAGTACCGTCCTTACTACAACCGCAAGCGGCGGCGCGCTGTCTACACAAAACAGCACTATAGATACAGCAGCAGTTGTGCTCGGCAACCTTGTCTTAGCCTCTGATCTTAATCTGTCTATAGATGTCAACCTCAGCACAAACTCCGGCGATACTATTACTCTGTCATCACTTTCACAGTATTCTGATACAAAAACTTATAATGTTGTGCTGGCTAATATAAACATTATCGTTGACTCGGATGCCGAAACAAGATATGTTCAGCTCGATACCACAGATAGCAGTATCTATAAATATATAACCCTGTCCGATTCCGTCAGCGTAACCAACTCCTCAGGCACTGCAATGAAATATATCGTTGCTTACGCATCAGAGACCGGAATATTATCCTTTACCGCCGGTGATTTATACACGGCATTCAAAATGGTTAACTCCGAAAGAACTTATACCCTCACGGAGGATGAGGATGTTTCCTCAACAGGACTCGGCGAGATGGGCGGAAGCGGCACAACTATGCATATCAGCGGAGAATATTCTATCAAAGGCTCCGGCTCTACAGAGGGCGCTGTTATACTCAGCGGACAAACCCTAACCCTATCAAATGTCACCATGAGCGGATTTAATACCGCACTTACAAATAACGGCACTGCAACTACCGTATCAGGTGTTACATTCAGCTCAAACACAACCGCCCTTATCAATAACTCCGGCGGAACTGTCGCTATCTCCGATACAACCTTTACGGGCAATACAACAGATATCAATAACGCCGGCACTATGACTATCTCCGGCACAACGGTATTCAGCACGGCTGTAAATACCGGCACTATGACTATCTCCGGCACAAATACGGCTCTTGGCGCAATTACGGATTCTGTTGACAATTTGTCAGGCGTGCTCACGCTTGATGGCACTTTTACAACAACAAATAATATCAGCCAGAAATCCGTAACAATCAAAGACTCAAGCTCGCTTGCAATCAGCGGTTCTGCTGCTGTCACAACAGAAACAATCGTTTATGGCTCTGACTCCGCTGCTCTCACCGTAAGCGATAGCGCTGTTGTTACTGTTTCGGACACCCTGACTAATTCGGGAACGCTGACTATCAGCGATAGCGCTGCTGTTACTGTTTCGAATACCCTGACTAATTCGGGAACGCTGACTATCAGCGATAGCGCTGTTGTTTCGGCAAGCTCTATTGTTAACAACTCCGGCTGCGAAATTACGGCAGTCGCATCGGGTATCGGCGGAACAGTCGCAAACGCAGGTACCCTGACACTCACAGGCGGAACGCTCGCTTACGCTGTTTCAGGCGAAAACGGCACAACCGCAATCACAGGAGCTGTTGTATCTTCTGCTTCAATCGGTCAGGC
>JAJPXE010000026.1 GCA_021205645.1 Candidatus Gastranaerophilales bacterium
AATGAATAGATTATGTATGAACTAAAATTAAATCAGCGAAAGTTATTTTTATATCTAAAGTCTACTGAGATTTTGATTACTTTTTAAATTTTTCTGCATCTAAAAATTTAATTACTCTAGCGGGATTTCCAACGGCAACAGCATTATCTGGAACATCTTTTGTCACAACTGAACAAGCTCCTACAATTGAGTTTTCCCCGATTGTCACTCCGGGTAATATGGTAACATTCGCCCCAATCCATACATTTCGTTTTATATGAACGGGTTTGCAGGTAATTACGGGTCTGTCATAAAAATCATGATTATTCGTTAATATGGTACAATTCAGGGCTACAAGAGTGTTATCTTCAATCGTAAGTCCGCCTGACGACATACATTTAAAACCATTCATCAAAACGATGCCCTTGCCAAGTTTAACCGTATTGGCTAAAAGTGTGAAAAACGGCGGTCTGATTTCGGTTGTTTTATCTAAATTATTGTTAAATAATTCTTCAATAAGCTGCCTGCACTCAGGCGCTATAGGATTTGTTTGATTAATCTTAAAGCAAAGGTCAGCACATCTGGCCATTTCTTTATCGCGTTCAATATCAGGTATTCTTAAATCAATTGGTATTTCTTTCATTTTTCTTGCCTTCTATTTTAATTTTCCGTATTCTTCATCACCGACAGCTTCAAGCCATTCGTTAGAGGTTTCATCTCCGTCAATTTCAACTGCTATATGAGAAAACCAGTTATCTGGAGCTGCTCCGTGCCAGTGTTTTACATTTGCAGGAATGTTAATAACATCCCCCGGTTTCATCTCAACCGGTTCTTTGCCCCATTCCTGATAATATCCCCTGCCTCCTATTGCAATTAACATTTGACCGCCGCCCTGTTTAGCGTGGTGAATATGCCAATTGTTACGGCATTTGGGTTCAAAAGTTACATTGGACATTTTTACCTGAGTTGTTGAAACAGGAGCTATATAACTTTGACCGATAAAGTATTTTGCATAAGCGTTATTGGGTTCACCTATCGGAAACATTATCGTTTGAGCATATTTATCTTTTTCACTTAATGAGGCAGTTTGCTCTGCCCAAACTTCTTTTGCCAGATTAAACGCTGCCCAGGCTTTGGGCCATCCTGCATAAAATGCGGTATTGGTTATAATTGCGGCAGCTTCTTCTTTTGTAACCCCATGGTTTTTAGCATTTTGCAGATGGTATTTTAAAGATGAATCGGTTATGCCCTGCGAAATTAGTGCCGTCATTGTTATAATGCTTCTTGTTTTTGTATCAATATCTTGATTGTTCCAGTTTTCGCCAAATAGAATATCATCATTAAAATGAGCAAATTCAGGTGCAAAATTCCCCAGTTGTGTTCTTCCTGCTGTTTGAGTTATTTTTTTCATCGGACTTGTTCCTTTCCTGCTGATAGTTGCAGCGATTGTCGTATTAGTTGTAAATGTGAGTAACAATGCTAATATCAGAACTTTTTTCATTATTTACTCTCCTTTAAATTTTTTGTAAAAAATCCTTCAATTTTATCAAAAGGTATTTTGTCGAGATTATCGTATAAATCAACATGATTTGCACCTTTTACAATATATAATTCCTTGTTATCACCTTTTAATTTTTTGAAAGCATCTTCTGAAAAATATCTGCTGTGAGCGTTTTCACCGTGAATTATCAAAACAGGATTTTTAATTTCACTGCTATATGCCAAAATCGGCATATTTATTAAAGACAGTGATGATGTTATATTCCAACCGCCGTTTGAGCCGATCGAGCGTTTATGAAATCCTCTTTCTGTTTTATAAAACCCGATATAATCTTTTAAAAATTGCGGCATATCTTCTGTTATTTTGTCGGGTAAGCTTTGAGATTGAACGAAAAAATCGTTTTTAAAATCTTCTGTCCTTTGAGCATTTAATTTTTCTTTCATTTCATAACGGGAGTTTTCATCAATCGTATCGTTATAACCTTTCGCTGTAACTCTTGTCATATCATACATTGTAATGGTTGCAGTTGCTTTAATTCTCGTATCAATTGCAGCGGCATTCAATCCAAAACCGCCAAACCCGCAAATTCCGATAATGCCTATTTTATCAGGATTAACATTTTTATGATTACTCAAATAATCTACAGCCGCAGAAAAATCTTCTGTATTAATGTCAGGAGAAGCAACATTTCTAACTTCACCGCCGCTTTCACCCGTAAATGACGGGTCAAAAGCAAGAGTTATAAAGCCTTTTTCTGCAATTGTTTGTGCGTATCTGCCTGAAACTTGCTCTTTTACAGCACCAAATGGTCCCGAAATTGCTATTGCAGGCAATTTATCTTTTCCAAGATTTTTCGGAGTGTATAAATCTGCGACTAAAGTAATTCCATAGCGGTTTTTGAAAGTTACTTTTTCAATATTTACCTTATCACTTTTAGGGAAAGTCTTATCCCAATTCTCTTTTGCATTTGACATATTTATACCTCCAATAATAATAACAAGTGCGATTAAAAGTAATGTTATATTCTTGAACATTATTTACACCCCTTTTCCCATTTCATAGGCTTTTTGCATTGCAGGATTGTTTTGAATATCTCCAACGGCTTCAACTCCTGCTCCTAAAACGGTTCCTTTTAATTGTGCTTTAGCAAAACACGCAATCCAGCCTTGTATCCCCTTTATTGCAATATCAGCAGAATGAGAATCACCATCAGCGGCAGTTGATAGAAAATAAATATCTCTAAATTTATAATCCAAAGAGAATAAAGCGTTTGCTCTATCTAATAAGGTCTTTAGCTGACCTGACATTTCGTAATAATAAATCGGACTTGCAAATGTAATTACATCAGCCTTTTTCATTTTTTCAACAATTTCATTTGAATCATCTTTAATTACGCATGTTCCGAGTTTTTGACATGCAAGACATCCCTTACAAAATTTAATTTCTTTATCTTGTAATGTTACAAATTCAACATTGTTACCGGCTTCTTGCACGCCTTTAACAAATTCTTTTGCCAAAATTTCCGAATTGCCGTTTTTTCTAAGTGTTGATGATATTACCAATACGTTTTTACTCATTTGTATTCCCCTATATTATTTTGTTTTAGGTTTAAAACTAAATAATCCAAACAGTCAATTTGTTTTTGATTTTTATGCAGGGTATCAAGCAAATTTATTCTATGCTTTGCAAGCAGGCTAATTTGCTCCTTTACATCCAATTTAAAAAAGTTTTGGACAAGATTTTCTGAACATCCTGCATCTTTTAAATTTTGTATTATTTTGTTTTTATCCATAAATTTATTATTTACGATGTTTCTCGAAATAGCAAATACTTATATTGTATTGTAAATTATGCTTGACAGGTATGGTTAATTTTAATATTATTCAGATATGGAAATTAGGGTTTTAAAATATTTTTTAACAGTAGCAAGAGAAGGCTCAATCACAGGTGCTGCGAATTATCTTCACCTCACTCAGCCAACGCTTTCCAGACAACTGCAAGAGCTTGAAAAAGAATTAAAACAACAGCTTTTTATAAGAGGAAAATATAAAATAACGTTAACTCCGGAAGGTATGATTTTGAGAAAACGAGCACAGGAAATTGTAGATATGGTTGAAAAAACAGAAGCTGAATTTCAATCAATAAATGATATTATTTCCGGAGACATTTATATAGGAGGCGGTGAATCGGATTCTATAAAGTATATCGCTGAAATTATTAAAGAAATACAAACCGATTATCCCGATATCAAATTTCATATTCAATCCGGAAACGCTGAAGATATAACCGAAAAGTTGGATAAAGGTCTGCTTGATTTCGGAATTTTAATTCAGCCCGTAGATTTGCTAAAATATGACCATATATCACTGCCCGAAAAAGATGTTTGGGGTGTTGTCATGAGAAAAGATAGTCCTTTGGCAAAGAATAAATATATTGAACTCAAAGATTTAAAAGGAGTACCTCTTTTAAATTCAAAACAGGCAACAAGAAAAACCTCGTCAAAAAATGAATTTCTCGAATGGTTTAAAGGTGAATTTGACAAAATGAATACCGTTGCAACTTTTAATCTTGTTTATAATGCCGCAGTTATGGTGAAAAATGGTGTAGGCTGTGCAATAACTCTTGATAAACTTGTTGATGTATCAAGTGAAAGCGAATTGTGTTTCCGACCACTGTATCCAAAATTGGAATCCGGGCTGGATGTCGTTTGGAAAAAATATCAAGTATTTTCACCCGCTGCTAAACTATTTTTAGAAAAATTGCAAGAAAAAGTTTAACAGTGAAACTATAAAGCTCATTAACCTTAAAATAAATACTCCGGACACAATATTTATTCATTGTGCTGCTATTTCTTATTAAGTTACTTTTTTGTTCTTATATCATCAAAAAATTAAATCGGCTTGCATATTTTTTGTAAATTGAAATATTGCATTCTAAAGGTGCAGGGAATGTTTTCTTAATTACGATAATTAAGGGATTTTATAATTCTTTCTTTAAACCTATTCTTTATTTTTTTGTTATAAAT
>JAJPXE010000089.1 GCA_021205645.1 Candidatus Gastranaerophilales bacterium
GAGTAAAAGATATAGAGAAATCATTAAAATTTTATACAGAGCTTTTTGATATGCGGCTTGACCATAAAAAAAGACTTGAAGATTGTGAATTATATTTTTTGAATGATGAAACGAACACGGTACAGATAGAATTAACCTATAATGATGAAACCCCGGAGGGCGGTTATGTGAACGGTACATGTTTCGGTCATTTTGCGTTCGGGTGCAGGTCACTGGAAGAATTCGGTAAAAAATTGCATTCATTAGGATATGAATACCTGTATGAACCGTTTGATTTGAACGGTAAAGGTTCAAAAATAGCTTTTGTAAAGGATCCTGACGGAAACGAGATAGAGGTTATAGAAAAAGTTGTCTGGTAAACCGGCAGGTAATTACATAATAGGTAAGCTAATGCAGTATTTTTAACTATAAATAACCAGTAATCCGACAAGTATACCAATAATAACAAAAAATGCAGGGAGTTTGCTTCTATACATAAGAATAGAAAGCGGGAGTATTTCTCCGAAAACGATATAAAGCATTGCCCCGCTTGCAAAGCTTAAACTTAAAGCAAGTCCCAATGAGCCGATATCGCCTACCCAATAACCAAGAAGTGCACCGATAATCGTAGGTGCACCGCTTAAAGCCGTTATAAGTATTGCCATTCTTCTTTTTACACCGCCGTTTATCAAAGGAGCAGCAATTGCCATACCCTCCGGAATATTATGCAAACCGATTAGAATTGAAAGTATCAAAGCAGAACCTTCTAAAACCCCTTTTGTATTTGCATAAGATGCACCTATCGTCATACCTTCAGGAAGATTGTGCAATGCAATCGCACAAGACATTATGATTCCGGCAATTAATAACGATAACTTTGTGTCGTGCTTTTTTATATGAACGGATAAATGGTTGCTGTGGATAATCTCATCCAAATCATCAGCCGTATGCGGGTGTGATTTATCTATATGAGAAACTTCGTTATTGGTAATTCTGTCGATAAAAAAGTTTAATAAATATACAACGGTAACACCGAGTGCAATTCCTGAACAAACCGCAAAAATATTTATTTTAGTATTGACAGCACTGACAATCAAATCAAAACAAACGATTGCTGTCATTACACCCGCCGCAAAGCTTAGCAAAAGGCTTGCAGTTCTGTCGGAATCTCTTTTGAACAACGCACCGATGACTCCGCCCAAACCTGTTCCGCCCATGCCTGCCATTGCAGTTACTTTAATTAGTGTCCATATCGATTCCAAAATCTTGCCTCCTGTATTCTATTTTTTAATAAAAAAAAATATTTGTAAAGAATAAAAAGTGTATATAATACAATAAATTTATACCGGCAACAAAACACTAATCTTTTTGTTCTAATTCCGAAATACGGTTTTGCAGTTCTAAAATCTCATATTTTTGACGATTTATTTCACAGGTTACAGGGTCGGGTATCCTGTTATGCATAAGAACACCGTCGGTATTAATAAATTTTTGCAGGACAACATGTCCCGGAACACCGACAACGGTAGAATTTTCAGGAACATCGTCCACTACAACCGAACCGGCTCCGACTCTTACATTATCACCTATTTTTATATTACCTAAAATCTTTGCACCTGCACCTATTATTACATTATTACCTATTGTAGGGTGACGTTTTCCGTGCTCTTTGCCGGTTCCGCCGAGTGTTACCTGCTGATATATTAAAACATCATTACCGATAATGGTTGTTTCACCTATAACAACACCCTCGCCGTGATCTATAAACAACCTCTCTCCGATACTTGCGGCGGGATGTATCTCAATTCCTGTTATAATCCTTGTTAAATATGATATATATCTCGGTATAAACGGCATTCCCCAGAACCTGAGTTTGTGGGCTATTCGATGAAACAGCAGAGCCTGAAACCCGGGATAACAAAAAATTATTTCCAATATATTATTAGCTGCAGGGTCATTTTCGTATATAACCCTGATATCTTCTTTTATCTTTTTTAGTGCTCTCAGAAACATCTATTTGAACAGCTCCGTTGAAAGATAACGCTCGCCAAAATCACAAATTATTGTTACGATTTTTTTATCGGGGTATTTCTCCGATAATAACTTTGCCGCCGCAAGATTAGCACCTGAGGATATTCCGCACAATATTCCATATTTACATGCCAGCTCACGTGCCTCTTTTATGGCAGTGTCACCCTCTATATCAATAACCCCGTCAATCTCGCCTGATTTATAAATATCGGTTACAAAATTTGCTCCGATACCCTGAATTTTATGTCCACCTGCACGACCCTCCGTTAATAGCGGACTTTCTTTCGGCTCTACCCCGAAAACTTTTATATCAGGTTTTAATTTTGATAATCCTTTTTTTACCCCGATTGCAGTTCCGCCCGTTCCGATGCCTGCTGCGACTATATCGACATCACCATCTGTTGAGTCAAATATCTCTTTTGCCGTACCAAACTCGTGTGCTGACGGATTCGCAGGGTTTGAAAACTGCATTGGCATATATGAATTTTTATGCCCGCTGATTAATTCCTTAGCCTTATCAACCGCACCCTGCATGCCTTTTTCTTTAGGGGTCAAAACAAGCTCCGCACCATAAGCCCTGATAACTTTTCTACGCTCCTCAGACATGTTTTCCGGCATGACAATAATAAGTTTCAACCCCATAACAGCACAACACATTGCAAGCCCGATACCGGTATTACCGCTCGTAGGCTCTATTATTACCGTATCCGAATTAATTTCACCCTTTTCTTGTGCGGTTTTGAGCATTGAATAAGAAGCTCTGTCCTTTACAGAATTTGAAGGATTGTAAAATTCCAATTTTAACGAAATATTATCGTTGTATCTTACGAGCGGAGTATTCCCGATAAGCTCTAATACATTTGAATAAATCACTTTGTTAACCTCGCATATTTTCTTTTGCCTGCCTGCAGCACAACATCATTTTCAAGGTTCAGGGTATAGTTTAAATCAGAAATTTTTTCACCGTCAATTTTGACACCGCCTCCTTGAATTAAACGTTTGCCCTCACCCCGGCTCTGAATGAAATTCAATCGGAGCAATACATCTATAATATTCACTCCGTTTTCTATTTTAACAGTTTCAATATCCTGAGGTATTCCCTTGTTGGATACAACATTTATAAATTCGGCTTGAGCCGCATCGGCACCGTCATTACCGTAATATTCCGCAGTAATGGTATGGGCAAGCTGCAGTTTTATCTCACGGGGGTTAACCGAACCGTCCTCAATCTGTTTGTCATAAAGTTCAAGAGTTTCTTTTGTAGCATCGGTTAACAGGCTAAAATAGC
The DNA here is from genome assembly GCA_021205645.1 of Candidatus Gastranaerophilales bacterium. Lineage (GTDB taxonomy): Bacteria > Cyanobacteriota > Vampirovibrionia > Gastranaerophilales > Gastranaerophilaceae > UBA2883. The sequence goes on from JAJPXE010000089.1 coordinate 3,299, forward strand.
GCGTTATCATATTATCCGGAATACTCATCAGCTTTCCAAACATATCGTTTGCACTGTCTGTTAAAGATATACAGTGCTCAGGATATGTTTTTGACATTTTAACAACACCGTCTGTTCCCTCCAGCAATGGGAGCAAAACGACCATTTGCGGATACTTTTTGCCGTATGCCGTCTGAATATCTCTGCCAAGCAGTGTATTAAATCTCTGATCCGTTCCGCCCAGTTCAATATCTGCATCAATAACAACGGAATCATAAGCCTGCATAAGCGGATAGAAAAATTCATGAATAGCAATAGGTTTTCCTTCCGCATAACGTTTTGCAAAATCATCTCTTGTCATCATTTGTGCAACCGTAACTTTGCCTGCAAGTTGTAAAAGTTCTGTGAATGACATTTTATGCAGCCAATCCGCATTGTTTACAACCTCTGCATTTCCAACATCCATAACTTTCGACATCTGGTCAAAATAAGTTTGTGCATTTTCCTCAACTTGTTCTTTTGTTAAAGCCGGTCTTGTCTCGGATTTGCCCGAAGGGTCGCCGACCATCGCTGTTGCACCGCCGACTATTAATACAATTTTGTGACCTAAGCTCTGAAACTCTCTTAATTTCCTCATTACGACGGTATGACCTAGATGTAAATCAGGACGGGTAGGATCCATGCCTAATTTTATCCGCAGTGGAGTATTTGTATCGGCAGAATACTGCAGCCTTGCAGCAAGTTCTTCCAACCCGCCCGGCAAAACATCCGCATTTCTTGATAAAAATTTTGCCTGCTCAATAAACTCTGCTCTAATGTCAACCATCGTTATTAAACCTTTCATAATCATAATACGCGCTTACAATTATAACAAAAAAATGGAAAAGGAGTTTGCAGAAAAATCCCAAAATTGCCAAGCGGCAAAACCACGCATTTGCAACAGTGTGAAGGGCTAAAATCTTTTTCCCCTCCCCGCACGGGGAGGGGAGCGGAGCGGCGGTGGGAACCAGTTCCCACTGCCGCTCCGCACACCCGCTGCCGCTACTCATTAACAAATTCTGCCCTCTCCGTCAGGAGAGGGCAGGGGTACTATTTCTTTTGCTCGCCCGAATAATCCAAGAAGCGAAATTTTAATTTTTCCGCAGACTCAAATATTGTTTATTATTATATATCGACATATATCTTCAAAAAACTTTTATAAAAATTTTGTCGGGAGTATATTAA
>JAJPXE010000085.1 GCA_021205645.1 Candidatus Gastranaerophilales bacterium
GAGGTTGCGCTCTGCAAGTCCATATCGATTGCGATATCTGTTGTGGTATCGTCAGCAAGGGATAAGGTCGCAAGTGCAAGAGTACCGATTTTGCTGTTTGCTATACTTACCGTCGTATTTCCGCTCAAGTAAAATGAGGTGTTTTGTATATATTCTTCACAATTAATATTTGTATGTGAACCTATAGAACTTTCATCACTGAATGAACAGCCTGAAATGTTTGATGTTATATTTAATGTGCCGGTACCCATAAGATATACTTTAGAATCACCTGTTCCGATAATACCGTCGCTAAGCGTAATGGAATATTTAACAGTGTTGCCGGCAGAGTCTGTATAGCTATACGTATCTAAATACAATGTCGCATTATCAAGATAGATAGAATTAGCCTTGCTTCCTGCTTTGTTGCCTGAAATAACTACATCCTGAGAATAAGCTATAATATATACCGTGCTTGCACTTGCTGCATAAATCGCACCGCCGAGCTGCGAGGCCTTGTTGTTTGTAAAGCTCGTATTAATAAATACAGCTTCTTTTCCTTCTTCAACGTAAACAGCTCCGCCGTTTACTGCCGAGTTTTTATTAAATGTTGAATTAACAACGGTTATATCATCTGCACTATATATAGCACCGCCGTTTGCTTTTGAACTGTTCGATGTGAATGTGGTATCTTTGACAAGGGTTGTTCCGCTTGAATAAATCGCACCGCCTGAGCCTGTTGCGGAATTTGATGTGAATGTCGATGTTCCGTTTATTATACTGCTATCACTGTAATCTATCGCATTAACATAAACATCTCCGAGTGCATATATAGCACCGCCGTTTGCTTTTGAACTGTTTGATGTGAATGTTGAATCCCTGACGGAAACATCATCACCATAGATTCCTCCGCCGTTTGAGGTTGCAGAGTTTTTGCTGAATACGGAATTTTCTATGGTTACATCATTATTCGTATAAATCGCACCGCCCGAACCTGCTGTTGCTTTGTTTGACGTGAATGATGCCAGAACGGCATTGACTGTTCCGCCTGCGTATATTGCACCGCCTGTTGTTGCGGAATTTGATTTAAAAATCGTTTCTTCTGCAAGACTTTCATATGTTTCGTTTGTGTTTATTTCAACATTTCCTGTTGTATAAATCGCACCGCCTTCGCCTATTGTTTCTTTAGTCGTTGTTTTTTTTGATTTTGAAGCGATACCGTTTACTATTGTTTGGGTTGTTGTGACAGTTGTTATAACAGAGCTTGCAGTGTTTGATGTGAAGTTTGAGTTTGTTATATAAACAGTTGCATCACTGTTTTCGTTATAAATCGCACCACCGGCTTCGGCTGCCGTGTTTTTGCTGAATGTTGTATTTATTATATTAATATCATTTGATGAAGCTGAATAAATTGCACCGCCTTTGCCTGCGTATTTGGTAATTTGTTCCGAAACAACAGTTGAACCTGATGCATATTCTTTGACTGAAACGGTTACTTTTGCACTTGCACTGTTTGAAGTAAAGCTTGCATTGGTCAGGGTCATGCTGCCTGCATTATAAATCGCACCGCCTTTAGGGGTCGTGTATAGTGTATCATCATCTTTCAGATCGGAGGTTGTTGTAACCGTTTGATTCTCAGTTGTTGCTTTATTTTTTGAGAATGTACCTGCAATACTTGTCGGCATGCCGTATGTATCGTATGCGGACGGGGTTATTGTTCCCTCATTATAAATTGCACCGCCATATATTGCCGTATTGCTTGAGAATGTCAAAGCGGTATATTTTGTTGTTACAACTCCTTTTTTGCTTGTTGTATAGTATGTATACCTGTCTAAAGAAAGTGTTGCGTCAGTGTTGTTATAAATCGCTCCGCCATAATCAGCCGTATTGCCTGTAATCGTTCCGCCGTTAATATACGCAGCGGATGTGTTATAAATTGCTCCGCCGTATGTTGCAATGTTGTAATAATATGATGAACCGTACGAGTAGAATATTCCATCATCATAATTTGCTACTGCTCCGCCGTATTCTGCCGTATTTGCGTACGATGTTTTTTTCGATTTGTTTCCGAAAGTGCTCGTTGTTGCAGTCATCGTACCGGTATTGTATATTGCTCCACCTGCTTCATCTGCAACATTGTGAGTAAATGTAGCACCTGTCAATAATACCGCCGCGGTGTCACTTTCGTCAGCATAGATATTATATAATGCCCCGCCGTTTTCTGCCTCGTTATCTATGAAACTTGAGCTTGTTACGGAAAGATTGCCTGCATTGTATATCGCACCGCCGTTATCGGCTATGTTTGAATATACAACCTTTTTAGTCGGAACTTTTCCGAAACTTGTGTAAGTTATGCTCAAATCTCCGCTGTTATATATTGCTCCGCCGTTTTCTCCCTCGTTGTTATAAAAAACTGATTTTGTACTCTTTGATGTTCCGAGAATTGTCATTGTTCCGGAAACATTCGAAATAGCAGAACCGTATAAGGCATCTTCACTGTCATCACTTGAGGTGTTTATGTTGTTCTTAAATCCTGTTCTGTATAAATACACTTCACCCTCATTATTTGTTATTGCGTTACTGAACCCGATAAAGATTGCCGAATCAACGCTCAAATATTTTCCGCTGCCATTTACGTTCATACCGACAAGGTTATCTTCCGCCGTTATTGTCTTGTTTTTCCCCGTTATTGTCAGTGTATCAACAACAAGTTCATTTCTCGGGGTGTTTGGTTGAATGTCTTCCCAGGAATCAACTGTTATATTTTTGGTTAATGTCAGATTATAATAATTGCTATCCTCATAATTCACTGCATAAACAAGCGGGTTTGTTTCCTTGTCTATGTAATAGATATCAGAAAATATTATAGAACCGTTAGAGGCTAATTTAACTTTGTATAGCGGAGTTGTTCCGTCGTTATCATATATATATATAATATTTGTGCTGTTTCCATCTTCATCATACATTCTGATATAGGACCTGAAAGAAGCGGAGGAGCTTATCAGGGTAAGTGTTGCAGACTCATCTTCATCGGAAAATCCCGATATTATATTGAAACTGTCCGCTGTAAGTACAAGTTTTCCGGTACCTGAAAAAGAGCTTATATAGAATGTATCGTAATCAACCATATCCGAGGTTAGATCAATATCAAACCCGAGAGTTGTATCAGCATAGAGTGTAACCTTACTTGCATAAACATTGTTTATCTCATTATTGATGAATGATAAAGTTCCTCCGTACAGATACATATTAGCTCTGGTGGAGGAAGAGCCGACATTTCCGCCTATTGTAATCGTTCCGACTCCGGCGGCATCTGAGCTTGAAGAGGTTTTGTTAATATATATACTCGGGCTTTTGCTGAAATCTATACCGCTGTTGATTGTGATTGAACTGTTTGCATCTGCGGTGTACAAATACAAACTTTGCCCCGAACCGCCGAGATAGATATCATTTCCGGCGGAACTCGTTCCCTGAGTGTTGCCTGAAAACACGGTTGAGCCGCTGTCCTCTGCTATAATAGTTAAATTCCCCGACATCTGGGCGATAGCTCCGCCTTTTCTGTAAGCGTAATTGCCCGTGAACGTCGAATTTGTTATGGTTAAACTTTTGTTAGCATAAATTGCACCGCCGTATCCCGCTCCGGAGGAGGTGTCACCGTATGCGGCATTACTTGTGAATACACAATTGGTGATATATCCGAGTGTTCCCGTACTGTATATTGCACCGCCGGATATTGTTGCTGTATTGTACGAAAATGTTGAATTTGAAATTGTTTTGATTGTACATGTTTTGGCATTATATATTGCACCGCCGTATTTTGCGTGGTCTTCGGTAAAAGTCGAAGAATCAATAAGTGTGATACTACCAACTCCATAATTGTATATAGCACCGCCTGCTGTTATATCATTTGAAGTTTGATATGTTATTTCCTCTGAAATAGTGCCGGAATAAATGGTATTATTAGTAATACGTGTACCGGATGCCTGTGCAGGCATGCCTGTAACTGCTATAAACAGGGTCAATATTATAAGCGTGAATAATCTTCTCATTGCTTACCTTAATCTCTTAAAAAGGGGATAGTATTCATGTATTAACATGGGGTTATACCAGTATTATAATGTTTTTTTGACAGAATTCAACCCTATTCTATTATTTTAGTCTTGATTTTATCGAAAAATACTGCATTTGAATGAGTACGGTTGTTTATTATAAAAAATATCTCCTGTGTAGCTGTTGCACTGTTTACTCTGTTTTCCTCTTTCCAAAAGGAGAGGGGAAAAAGTTTTCGGGTGAAAGGGATAGCTTTCCCCAGTTTACCCTCTCCGTCCGGAGAGGGTAGAAAATCAACTTGAAACGAAGTTGAAAGTTAGATTTTCTGGTGAGGTGACTATCGTGTGATTTTCTAACCGTACCCCACCTGCTGCGGAGTCTGTACTGCACAGCAGTACCCGCTCCGCCCCCCCATTTACCCCTGCGGGTGAGGTGATTTACATGCGTGAGCTAATCGCACCCCACCCTGC
>JAJPXE010000187.1 GCA_021205645.1 Candidatus Gastranaerophilales bacterium
TGAAAATTTCTGTAGCGTAAAATGAAATCAATACAACATCAAATTTTATAAATTATCTCTAAATTTTTTGTAAATTATTTTTTTTAAGTTCAAGCTGCGAGTTTGTGCGGGAAACAACATTCTTGAGTATCTTATTATAAAAATTACATGGATTATGATAGTATAAGAGTATGACAAATTTGTTTACCGAACTGGAAAAACAAAATAAACAAATACCGTTGGCAGAATTATTGCGTCCAAAAACACTTGAAGAATTTTTAGGACAGTCAAATGTTATTGCCAAAAATTCGCCGTTGATGAATTTAATAAAATCACAGCGTTTGTTTTCATTGATTCTCTGGGGTGCTCCCGGCTGCGGCAAAACAACACTGGCAAGACTTATTGCAGCTCAGGTTAATGCTAATTTTGTCGAGCTTTCTGCTGTATCATCAGGTATTAAAGATATCAAAGAAACTGTTGAAAAAGCAAATGAATGTCTGCGTGCAGGACAGAAAACAATTCTGTTTATAGATGAAATTCACCGTTATTCAAAGACCCAGCAAGATGTACTTCTTCCATACATAGAGGACGGGACATTATATCTTATCGGTTCAACAACCGAAAACCCGTCGTTTCAGGTTGTACCGGCTTTGATTTCAAGGGTTCAGATTATAAGGCTTAATTCTATTGACGATGAAAGTATGGCGAAAATCATTGATAACGGATTTAAGTACCTTGAAAAAAACCATCAGGCAATAGAATACGATGAAGAAGTGACAAAATTTATTATAAATAATGCACGTGGTGATGCCAGAGCAGCACTTAATATGGTCGAAAACTCATATTTTGCAAGCAATTTTTCAAACAATTTTAGACAATTATCTGTGGAAATTTTAGAGAATATAACCCAGAAACGCAATACAAGATATTCAAGACAGGAGCATTATGATTTTGCATCGGCATTTCAAAAGAGTTTACGCGGCAGTAATCCTGATGCGGCAATATATTATTTGGCGAAGATGATAGAAGCAGGTGAGGATCCGAGATTTATCGCAAGACGTTTAATTGTATGTTCATCGGAAGATATAGGCAATGCAGATCCGCAGGCATTGGATATATCATTAAATGCATACAGGGCAGTTGAACTTCTGGGTTTGCCGGAGGGCAGAATACCGCTTGCACAGGCTGTTATATATGTTGCAAAAGCTCCTAAATCAAATCAGGCTATATGTGCTATTGACAGGGCGCTGGCAGATATACGGAGCGGACAGGATTTTCCTCCGCCTATGCATCTTAGAGATGCTCATTATAAAGATGCTAAAAAATACGGATTTGGAGAAGGATATATATACAGCCACGATGCACCTGATATAAAACAGCAATTCCTGCCCGATGAAATTAAAGATAGAAAATATCTTGATTAAATGAGTTTGCGAGAAAAATTTTAATTTTTCTGTAAACTCTATAAGTAAAATTTACATCAAATGAATGAAAAATATTTCTGTATACTTTATAAATTTATAACACTGCCGTCAACCGTATTGAGTAATATTGACTTTTAATTAAAAAACCTTAATAAAAGCATGTAGTGAGAAGTTATAGACCCCACCCCACGGGAAAGAGATAGGAGACCTACCAATGGGTATGGCAGCATCACAGGCGAGATATCTCTCGCTGGTAGCCAGAAAAAGTAACACAGAATATGAAGGCCAGCAAATTAATCAGCAGCGGGTTGTCCTGTCAAATCAGACTGCTGATTTGTTCAATCAGATGCTGACCATGAGTGTTCCGACCTGCCCTGACAGCAATGATTATACAACACTCCAATACTCTTATTCCGACGGGTATAATGATTCGGTATTATCTTCATACTATCAGCTGGGTACTGCCGATGAAGATTATAACTATGTTGTTACAAGTTATTACTATGATGATGTATACACCGGTCAAAGGAAACTGTTAAACGATCCAAAAGTTCAATCGACACGTACCGTTGAATATACCTATGATGAGAACTCATCTGATAATAACAAAACTGTTACGGTTGCTTCGTGTCTGTATGATATAGCAAATGATATATATACAATAACAAATTCAAGCGGAATACAATCTACATTTACAAGAGTGGATGACAGTGGTGATACAAGGGCTGAGCTTGATGAAATATATGGCAGAACGACAATTACCAGTGCCAATTATTTTACATACGACGAAGCAACTGGAGATTATATCTACTCAACCGGTCAATATGATGATGAAGATAACGAGATTACCGTAACATATTCTGCTGTAGATATGGACGATGAAGATGCCGTTGCTCTTTTGAAAGCAACATACGGTTCGGATTATGATGAGAGTTTGACATATTACTATGATGCGGAATACGGGACTTATGTCATCGGTGAAGAAATAGAAGAATTAAGCTTGAATTCGGGTTCTGCTTCAAATATTACCGTAAGAAATCAGGACGACGGCTCTGTATACTATACAGACGGTGAAAGATACATCACTGCAGACGAGCTGGCAGCAATTACAAGTACTAATAATACCATAACCCTTAAAAGTGCAACCGAAACAGCAACATATTCAAACTTTACTGCCGTAGGAAACTGTACTTTGACCGAATTAACAGCAAGCGATTATGAAGATGAAGATATTCAAACCGAGTTAGCCCAGATAATAAAAGATATGAACAGCTCCGAAAACGGCAACACAACCTCTGCTGCCAATTTAGCGGCATGCTTTGATGATGATGGAAATTATATCGGCGGTATTTACACTTTCCAAATGTATGGTGTAACTTATTACACAACTCAGGCAGATTTGGAATTGTCTGCGGCAAGCGCATATTATGATGATGCCACTGCCAGTAACGGTATAGACAGCCAGCTTGAAAAACTAGCTTATTATAAGGCTTCTTATATAAGCACAAAAATAGAAACAACCTCTAAAGCCTTACTGGAAACAGACGGCAACGGAAGATTTACTTCCGTAAGATTTGAGGACGATTCAACCGTATACACCCTGAATACCGAAACTGTCACAGATGAAGATGCATATAATAACGCAATGAATCAATATTATTACGAGCAGGATGTATATGATAAGGCTGTTCGGGATATAAATGCGCAAACAGAAATTATTCAGGCACAGGACAGAACACTTGAATTAAGACTGAAACAGCTTGATACGGAACAGAACGCATTACAGACCGAAATGGAAGCAGTTCAAAAAGTTGTCAGCAAAAACGTTGAAAACAGCTTCAAAACGTTTAGCGGCGGTTAATAATATAAAAACAGCGGCATAAATAAAAAGAGTAACAATAAGAAGAAGATATCAGAGGAAAACATGGCTTACAAAAACGACGGATTATTAGTAATAGCAAACAAATTCGGTGCAGCATCTGCCGATGCTAAGTGTATGATGTATGAAACCTACGACAGGTTAAGAGATTTAACCGTATCGGGTTCAGCGAGTTCAGGCACAGGATTTGAGGCTTGCGGCGGTTTTTTATATCAGCTTGCGAGTTTGTTTTCGCCGTCAGCGTTCATGACGACGCTTGGCGGAACGACAGCATTTAACATTCCGGGTACGTCATACTGGTCACAGTATTCAGGCGGAACGGGAACAATGAATGCGGGCTATGCATCTTATGGTCTGAGCGGATTAGGTAACTATTCAGGATTTCCGAGCGGAGCGGCAAATGTATCTTGGGGATTAGGATCCGCTACAGGTGGAGCATCAGAAATTGACGGACTTATATCGGGTCTTGGCTCTGTCAGTGGTTCGGCTACCGGATATGCGTCAAGTATCGGCAGCGTGGCAGATATAGCAAGTACTGCCGCTTACGGTATCGGAACAGCGAATGGCTATGGAATAGGTGCAAGCGGCATCTTAATGCCGGTTGCCGGTATAGTATCAGGCTGGGGCGGTATTATGACCGCCGCAGCTCCTTATCTTGGCGATCTCGGATTGCCGGCGATTGTTATGGGTAACCTTATGCAGGGCACAAGCTCGGCTGCTCTGTCCGCTTATCAGTCTGTTTCCCAGAACATCCTTAACAACGCCGATACTATTCTTTCACAAAAAGTTGCCAACATTGAAACAGTTGTTAAAATGCTTGATACTCAGGGCGATGTTGTCAGAAAAATGCTTAAAGAATCTATTGAAGCCGACAGTAAAGAAATTCAAAACTTATAGCAGGTGGTTAATATGCAGATTAGAACTTTTTTTAGAATTATGTTTAACAATATCATCAGGGACAATATTTTTGTCCGTGTAATATCATCAATTGTAAATTTTTGTTGCGAGTTAGATGTTATGAATTATAAATCATTAAAGTATAATAAGGAAATGCCGTTAACAATGGAAGATACAAAGAAAAATATCTTTTTTCAGAGTATAGGCGGCGACAGAATAGACTGTAAGTAAATATTAAGAT
>JAJPXE010000201.1 GCA_021205645.1 Candidatus Gastranaerophilales bacterium
CATAATTATATATTAACAGGCAATAAGCGTATTGTCTATCAACCTGACAGATTTTACTTTACAGGCGATTAAGACCAATGTATCATTATCTGCCTTTGTTTTATATTCAAGAGTATTTTTATCAACAAATTCAAGATACTCAAGCTCATGGCTTTCATTTAAGAACCTGAATGCAGTTTCTTTAAGAGCTGCCACATCGGTAACTCCCTTTGCATAACAGTTTTTGATATTGTTTAAGATTTGACTGAGGGCTAATGCGGATTTTTTCCCCTGTTCATCAAGATATTTATTTCTTGAACTTAGTGCCAACCCGCTTTCTTCTCTAATAATAGGACAGGAAATAAGCTCAATCGGTACATTTAGGTCATTAACCATCTTCTTTAATATAATAAACTGTTGAGCATCTTTCTGCCCGAAGAAACCGTAATCCGCCCGTGTTATATTGAACAGTTTCAAAACGACCGTACAGACTCCATCAAAGTGTCCCGTGCGTGTTTTACCGCACAATTTGTCAACATAGAAAAACGGCGGTGCGACATAAGTTAAATTATCGTTTGAAAGCCTCTGACCTTTACCGTACATCTCCTCCGGTGACGGTGCAAAGACTACATCTGCCCCCAAACCTTCAGCAAGTCTAACATCATCATCAAGTGTTCTCGGGTATTTATCATAATCTTCGGACGGGCCGAACTGTATCGGGTTTACAAACACGGAAACAATAACTTTATCGCAGATTTCAACAGCTTTTTTTATCAATGAAGCATGACCTGCATGCAACGCACCCATTGTAGGAACTATCCCTATTTTAGCTCCTTGCATTTTCCACCCCGAAACTGTTTCCTTTATTTTGCTAATTGTTGTTATCAGCATAACAATTCCTCTTTTGCAAGCTTTCGGTTTTCTTCTTCAGACAGATTAAAAACTTCTTCATTAGACGGATAATTTCCTTCTTTGACATCTTTACAGTAGTTTTTTACGGCATTTAAAATAGTGCTTTTTATGTCTGCGTACTTTCTGACAAATTTCGGGCAATAATCAGAAAACTTACCCAGCATATCGTCAGAAACCATAACATGTCCCGAACAATATTTCCCCGCGCCTATTCCTATCGTCGGAATGTTTAATCGTTCTGTGATGTATTTTGCACTTTCTTCGGATATCATCTCTAAAACAATCGCAAAGACTCCTGCCTCTTGAAGTTTTTTTGCAGCTTCAAGAATTTCTAATGCAGATTGTATATTCTTTCCTTGAACAGAATGAGAGCCGAGTATATTTACCGACTGCGGGGTAAACCCTAAATGACCCAGTACCGGAATACCTGATTGTGTACATCTTTTTATAACCCCTGTCAGGTAATCATTACAGCCCTCTATTTTAATCGCATTTGCACCTGCTTTAATCATCCGCCCTGCATTGTTGAGAGCATCCTCGACGGATACATTATAACTCATAAACGGCATATCGCCGACAACAAGTGCCCTCGATACCCCTCTGGAAACAGCTCCGACAAATATTGTCATCTCATTCATTGATACAGAATGTGTTGAATGATATCCAAGTGCAACATTCGCCAGAGAATCGCCGACAAGAATAATATCAATACCTGCCTCATCAAGATATTTTGCCGTTGAATAATCATATGCAGTTAAAACAGTGATTTTCTCATTGTTTTCTTTTAATCGTTGAATTGTTTTGATGGTTGTTTTTTTTATCATTATTTTTTTCTCATTTGTTTTTTGTACCAGTAATAAACTGCTCTTGCTACACGTGAAGAACTATGTCTGACAAGTCCGTTTTTGCTTTCTTCTTCTTCAATCAGCTTGCCGGAAACAAGTTTAATCCCCGTATGTTTAAGGTTTTCGGTATCAAGTATGACAGGAAACGATCTGTTTTTAGCGTAGGCAGGTGAGATATTTTGCGGAATGCTGTTATTAACAAGAACAGCATCAAGAATATCAGAGTTTCCTGCATGGTCTATTAGTGCATTAACATGGCTTGCGACGGAATAATTATCTGTTTCGCCCGTTTGGGTCATAATATTACAGACATATATTTTTTTAGCACGGGCTTTTGCAACCGCAGAGGCGATTTCTTTTATAAGCAGGTTCGGAATAACACTTGTATAAAGACTTCCCGGACCCATGATAATCAAATCCGCACTTCTGATTGCATCAATAACCTCGGGCAATGCTTTACATTCTGCAGGTTCAGTATACAACCGTTTAATTTTTCCGTGAGCTTCAGGAATTGATGACTCCCCGTGAATAACTCTGCCGTCCTCCATCTCTGCAACGAGTTTCATATTATCAAGCGTGGAGGGAAGTACACGCCCCCTGATAGAAAGTACATTTGAAGATTCCCTCACCGCTCTGACCATATCACCGGTAATGGAACACAGCGCAGTCAAAAACAGGTTTCCAAAACTGTGACCTTTTAGTCCCTCACCCACATCAAACCTGTATTGGAAAAGCTTTGTTACTAAATCCTCATCATCAGCAAGTGCCGCAATACAGTTTCTGATATCACCGGGTGGGAGAACCCCCATTTCTTCTCTTAAACGACCGGAACTTCCGCCGTCATCACCCACCGTTACAACGGCTGTTATATTGTTTGTAATCTTTTTTATTCCTTTAAGCAACATTGAAAGCCCGGTTCCGCCGCCTATTGCAACGACTTTTGGACCTTTGTTTAATTTTTTGCGTCTGTATAGTGTTTCCAGAACATGCCCTTTTTCTTTACCCGTATGAATATCAAGCATGGATAAGTTTGTTTTTTGCCAGCCTTTAAAGAAAAATAAAGCTCCGATACAGATAGCCAGTGTTGCAACAACATCAACATTAACAGAGGTTTTGATATCTTTAAGCAGATGATAAACCTGCTCGGGATTAGAGAGTGTCAAAATACCTGCAATGATAAACACAGAGCCGAGAAAAATCAGGGCAAACCAACGTTTCACTTCCAGCCCCGGAATTAACCAACCTGCATCTTTCGGCATTTTCATAATGTTTTTGAAGATGTTTTTCATAACTAATCGACCCAACCTGACGCCTTAACCCGTCCGTATCTGACAGGCTCCGGACTAATAAGGCTGTTTGCACGCTGAATAATCTCTATTGAATTAGGATACTTATTGCTGAAATGTATTGAATCAATATTAGCAATCGTAAGCCCATCGGAAGTGTTATTCACCTGTGAAGTGTGCAAAATATTTTGTAAACGTTTCATACAAACTTCTGTATCGGCTATATCAGGAAGCGAATATTCAATTTCTAAATCCTGATTATATTGCTTTTCTAAAATTATTTCTTCTGATACCGGTATTTTGATATATTCGCCTACTTTTTCGATAACTTCACCTGATGCCCCGCAATATGTGAGCCACTGTGAACATTTCTGAATGGCTCTTGCTATAACAGAGGCGAACCAAAAATCTTCTGCCGCTTTCTTATACATTGCTCCGTGCGGTCTGACATGTTCAATCTCAAGGTTATAAGCTTTCGCAAATGACATAATCGCCCCAACCTGATATATAACAAGTGCTTCTAATTCATCATCACCAAGCTCCATTGAACGGTAACCAAACCCTTGAATATCCGAATAACCGATATGAGCGCCGATTGCAACATTTTTATCTTTTGCAGCCAGCATTGCTTTCCTGATTGTCAACGGGTCGCCGGCATGAAATCCGCACGATATGTTTACGGAACTTACATAATTAAGAAACTCATACTCGGAATTGTTTTTATAAACCCCGTAGCCCTGTGCTAAATCACAGTTAAAATCTAAACTTTTTATACTTCTTTTTGTCGGTGTCTTTTGCATTACATACCTCATTCTTCTCTACTCTCTAATTATACAACTAAAAGATATTTGTTCCAGAATGTAATCAAAATTGTTACGAATTAATTGTAATTCCATATCAAATCATAAACTGTTTGTAAATAGTTCTTACCAAAAAATTATTATGGCTATTTGGCTAATTAACAAAACATGGTTTTTAGATTTAAATATATGTATTAAATCTTTTTCATACTTCCAGCTATTCTTAATTCCAAGAGTCGAAAGGCTCTTTTTTTTTATTGTTTCGGCTTACACCTCTCTCTACTCATCTCTATTTTTCGTCTGCGGCTGTTGTGGATCTGATTCTTTGCTTTGTTTAGCTGTTTTGTCACCGGCTGCTGGTTTGTCATCGGCTGCTGGTTTGGTACTGGCTGACGGGTTTGCATTGGCTGCCGATTTGGTACCGGCCGCTGGCTCATCGAACTCTGCCCCGGCGTTTGTTGACGTGACGGCATTATCTGACTGCTCGGCATCAGCTGGCGGGGTGCCCTTGCCTGTTGATTCGCCGTTGGCTGCTGACCCGGCATTGGCTGCTGACCCGGCATTGGCTGCTGACC
>JAJPXE010000142.1 GCA_021205645.1 Candidatus Gastranaerophilales bacterium
ATTTATTAGTTTATTTTTTCCGCTTCTGTTAACGTGATGCCATTCGTCAACTTCTTCAATTGTCATCACTCTTTTAAAATTTTTATCTTTTTTTATTTTCTCTAAGAATTTTCCTAACTTCTCTTTTGTATCAAAATAAACAAGTTCACTATCGACGAGTTTATTATCTTTTTCGGACCAATAAGACTTTGCCCCCTCATATTCATATTTGAGTTGGTAGTTCTTTTTATATTCTTTATTTTCTTCAAGTGCTTGTTTTATTTTTTTACCGTCTTTTGTGTTGCCGGGAAGAGTTGGAACAATGTATTCTTCGGGATAATAACCCTGCGTTAAAAGATTTTTCATATTAGCAGACGGATTTTGTATTTTCTTTAACTTCAAATTAAAGTCATTGTTATCAACAGGCAAATTTAAAGCGGGGTTGAACATATTATCAGCATTGTTTGAATACATATCCGCCGGCTGAAAATACGTATTACCCTCACTCTTCTTTACATTAGGGTTAAAAGGCTTGTATTTAGGTTGTAAAGATGTTATAATGTTATAGAGGCGATTGCTCAAGAAAGAGGTTTTAGTACCGCTTGAGATAGCCTCTTCTTTTATCCAGTGGTCAACATTTTTCTCTGTGTCTGTAAAAGTTGTTGCTATAATCGGATTCTTTCTTTGAAAAGCTTCAATAACAACTCCAAAAGTATTATTGGAAGTTTTAATTTTTAAAAGTACGGCTTTTCCGCTGAAACGACTTTTTTGTCTGCTTCTTATTGAGATAGAAACATTATCTATATTTTCAAGCAAATCTTTCCATTCATCTATTGTAAGTTTATGTTTGCCATGTTCATGTAATATAACATCGTGCGGGATTCTTAAATATAATCCGTCTTTAGTTTTAGCATTAAATTGTCTTTTATCATCAGTATTTTTTGGTTTTGCGAGGACATCATTATAGAAATCTTTAAAGTCATCAAATAGATTTCTTTTCATAGCGGCACTTTGATGATGTACTTCCGCATTATCTGTTTCTTGTTTACTCCCCATAATCAAGTCAAGTGCTCTTTGTTGATGTTCATCGGGCAGGTTTCCGTTTAGCATATTCTCCAGAATACCGATATCGGATAAGATTTTATCCATAGCTTCCATATTTTCCGGTTCGCGGAGCGTTGTGCTAATGACTCCGTCATTCTCGTGCAATTCCCCGAGGTTTTGTTTCAATTTATCGATAGCATTTTGGATATCTTCCCCCGTGATTCCGTTGCCGTTCTCATCAGCGTAGACATAGCCTTTAAGCTGAGCGATAGAGGGCAGATAGGTTTCAGCGGTTTCTTCGATACTTTTGCCTGTTTTACGAGCTTGAACATCGATAACTGCTGCAAGTACAGATGATATTTCATCGAGTTTTTTATCATCAAATCCGGATGCCGTTGGAGCGGAGTGCTCTGTTATATTAGCATCATTAGATTTATAGATATGTTTGATAACATTTTTAACCTCTTCTACGGTTTCGGCTCTGTTATATTTTTCCTGGTCGGACAGAAAATTTTTCTTCATATTATTATCTGCGTATCTCAATATTTCATTGATTTCTTCGTCAGATTTACCCTGTTTGATAAGTTGTTTTTCGACTGCACTATCAACAAGTGATTGTTCACCTGCCGTCCGTATAATACCGCTGTCAACGAGGAAATCATCAGCGGTATAATCTTTAACACCACGCCCCGCTCCCCGGACAGCTGCATGCATACCCGCTCCTGCAATACCGAATGAAATAAATTCCGCCAAAAGGTCATCCGGAGCGGGGAATACTGCATTTAATAACTGTTTAAAATCATAGCCCTCTTTATCATCGAGGTTAAACATATATTTTAAAACATCGCCAACTCTTTCTTCGCCCATTTCTTCGAGGATGCCGTTAAATCCGTAGCGGTCGAGTGCTTTTGTAAATGGGATATTAAGAGCTTTTTCCGCTGCTTTTTTGAAATTAGTAAGCAATCCTTTAGGTAATTTTTTAAGAATGGGTGAGGCGAGTTTTCCCAGTCCGTAGAGTGCCGGGCGTACAAGCATATCGCCTGAAAATTCTGAGGCGGTTTCGATATTTACTAATTGTAATGCTTTAAAGAATGCTATTGCCGGTTTGTCTTTAGCCTCTTGAAGTATGAGCTGTCCTTCCGGTGTAATAGCGATACTGTCGTGTAGTTGTTGTTCCCCTATGCGGAGCGCTACCTGTTGCGGCAGACGTGTCAAAGAAAAAGCGTATGTTTTCGGGTTAAGGGTATTTAATGCAGTTTTGGCTGCGCCTTTGGCAACAGTTTTAGCGATGCCGTTCTTTGCGATTTCTTCTGCTGCCCCTAAACTAATATTTCTAAGTGCGGACTTTGTACCTGCCTTAGCCGCTGCCGATAGAAACGATGCACCGCCGCCGGTCGTCAATGCACCGACTGCAAACTCCGCCATAAACGGTATAGTTTGCAAAGTCATATCAAGAGTCCTGCCGCCAAAGGTAAAACCTCTTGCCTGCATTTCTCCGATGTCAGCAAGGTAGTCGTCAAATTCTTTTTTTTCATCAGCACTCAGTGCTGTTCCTTTGCGGATTTTATCAGCCGTATTTTTCAGGCTGAAAGCTTCATAGGCTTGTTTTGCCGTTCCTGCATAAGGGATTAAGCTCCATTTATCGGCTTTTTGCCAGACCTCCATAAAGCTCATCTGCCCTTTATTTTCCCATTCTTTGCGTTTTTCGTCTGAATAGAAGTTTTTATAATAATTGCGTGCGTTTTCGACTTCTTCATTATACCGTTTTTCTCTGTCGGCGTAGAGTTTTTGCAGTTCTTTGCCGTATTTTTTGCTTATCGGGTCGTCATCTGCGGGAGCGGCAGCGGGAACTGGTTCCCACCCGCTACGCTCTTCTATTTCATTTTGTTGATTATTTTCGATTATTTCGTTTTGAAACAATGCCATAAATCCCCCTGTATTAATTTTTGTTTAAGTGTGCCGTTCCGCAACGGAGTCGGTGTTAACGACGTTGTCGGCGGAGCGGGTGCAACTGCTTGCAAGCGGAGCGTGTCACTTTGTGGCACCCGCTGCCGCTCGGCAGAGCGTGTCACTTTGTGACACCCGCTGCCGCTCTTCTTAAATCTCTATAAGCTTGAATATGTCCTTGTGACATATAGCCTTTACGCCAATCCCAACCGTTAAACCTTGATGAAACATATCCTTGTTTTGCGGCAAATTTTGCGAATTCATCAATTGTATACCCCATAGCCTTTAGCCGTTTTTCAAGTTCCCAATATGTTTTAGGGTCGGGAGCAGAGATTTCCATATCCCGGCTTAACATAATTCCCGCTTTGTATTTATTCCTGTTAACCTGTTGTTGAATTTCTCTTGATATTCTTTTATTTGCGTAATCGTCAAGTTCAAGTCCGGAAACGCCATTATTTTCGTACTCTTTTTTATAGACTTCTGCTGCTACTGTTCTATTGATTTCAAGTGCTTGTTTTTGTCCGAGCATTAGAAATGGTGCTGCATAGGCTTGCGGATATTCTTTAGCGAAGTAGTATTCCGGTCTGTCTGTCCAGCGTTTAGCCCGTTTAAGTGCGTTTTCGCTTGCTGTTTTATAGATTTCCCGTTGTTGTTGGGAAGAAAGATTTTCAATATCATAAATACTATTCATATTATATTTAGATTTAACTTTATTGAGCTCGTCCAGATAATAATTTTGAGCGAACAGTTTTTGTCTTTGGACTTCTCTGAGTTGTTCGCC
Organism: Candidatus Gastranaerophilales bacterium; assembly: GCA_021205645.1. Classification (GTDB taxonomy): domain Bacteria; phylum Cyanobacteriota; class Vampirovibrionia; order Gastranaerophilales; family Gastranaerophilaceae; genus UBA2883. The sequence goes on from JAJPXE010000142.1 coordinate 3,752, forward strand.
TTTTAGTCCTTTAGTCGGATAGTGTTGTTTAATCATTCCATACCCGAGTTTTTGTCCGACAACGCCTTTAACACCGCTTTTTTCATCAAGTTGAGAGAGGTTTTTTTCGACATAATCGACAACCGGAGCGATATAGGAGTTCATATATTTTTTGCGTGTGCTTTTGTCTATAGATTTGGCGGCATATGCGGAATCAATTTGTCCTTGCAGCATAGCAGCTCTTTGCATAACCCCGATTGAATAGCTTTGAGCTTCGGCAGCCTGTTGCGGTGTTTTAATATTTTTTTTATTGATAACATTTTCATCAGCGGAAGCAAAACTAATGAGATTGTGTAAATCGCTCTCCAGATTTTCTGCAACGGCGGCTTTGCCGTAAGCACTCAATTTAACATCAGATCCGTTTAAGCTTGAACTGCCGGAGCTATTTGAGCTATTTGCAGGTTGGCTGGTAATAATTTTTTTATCTTTATCATAATAATATTTTGATTTTTGACCGATGCCATAAATCCCCAGAATTAAATCTTTTGAGCCCTCAGGGAGTTTTTTATTTGTTTCAATAAATTTCATTACCTGATTTAAATCAGCTTCTCCGTCTAAAATTCTATCCGCATCTTCACTTTTCATATTTCTTAAGAC
>JAJPXE010000170.1 GCA_021205645.1 Candidatus Gastranaerophilales bacterium
ATATGCTTGTTATTCATCAACAGCATCATATTCTCTTATTTTTGCGTCAATATACTGTTGTTCGGCTGCAAGTTCTTTACTATTTATATAAATTTGTGTTGAAAAATTGCCAAGATGAGTTAGTAATGCTGTTTTTTCTTCGTGAGATAAATCTGAACTTACAATTTGAGTACGCATATTAGCGACAGCATTAATTGTTTCCTCTGTATGTGTATATGCCATATTATTTATGTTATCTGAAACTCTTTTTGAAAGTACATCTAGCTCCTGTGTTTCTTCTGCCGTATTACGGATAACATTTTGTGTCTCATCTGCGGTTTCACTGACATGCTCGCGGGTTTTTTCGCCTTGATATCGTATTTCATCATTATTTATTTGACCCCAAATGTTTGTTGCATAAAGATTCGCCTCACCATAATCAATAATAAGGTTTTTTGTTTCAGCACTTTCCTCACGGACAACTCTTATAATTTGACCTGCTGAATTTTTGACTACTTTTATAACTTGTCCGCTTGCATCTTTTACAGTCTGCTCAATATTGCCTTCAGCTGTTTTTATTTCTTTTGCTATTGTTGCTGTTCCGTCTGCTATCATTTGGGTCAATGCCGCAGCATTAAGATTATCATTTGTAATTATAGCAGCACCGACGCCAACAACTGTACTATTTATTTGTTCAACAGTTGATTTGTTAAGTGCAGTTTCTACGTTTAATGCCCAGCTATCAAGTGCTTTTTTGTAACTTTCGGCATCTCCCGAGTAATCTGCCATATCCGGTCTGCCGGCTATAGCATCGTTTAATGCTTGAGGTGATTTTGCTCCTTTTAATTCATTAAATGCTCTGATTACACGTCTGTTTGCTTCATTTTCGGCTGACTTTACATCATTGACCTCTTTTTTTCCGAAATAAGCATTATAGAACTTTTCTTCGTCTTTTTGTGCTTTTTTAACATCAACTTCTACGTTGTTTTGTGCTGCTCGTTGCCGTTCAACTTTTAGTCCTTCATCCTGTGTTAGACCGGTTGCATTGATAAATTGATTAAACAATTTTTGTTCTTTTTGATCGATTATACCATCATTGTTCTGGTCTGCAGCATCGGCAAAAGCTTTTACCGAACCTTCCAAATTGTTAATGTTGATACCGTTGCTCATAAGTGTAATCTCCTTTCTCTTGTTTATATACTACTGTTCACCGCATATTGACTATGTACACGAAACAAATGTCCGAATGTAACACAATATGTGTTGTGTTACATTTAATGACGGCATTTTCCCATCCCCGTCCGGGGAAGGGCTAGGGGTGGGGTGCAATTAGCTCATGTACAACGCTATCACCTCACCCGCAGGGGTAAATGTATTTTCAGTTTTCTCAATATATTTTACTCCGTCAGACGAGAACAAAATACTTATACAAAAATTACCAAAAATTTTGTAAATCTTTGTAACGAAATTCTAAAAATATCGACATGTTACTAAAGATTTACCTCATGAAAGCCGTTACCCAAATGTAACAAAACACATATTGTGTTACATTTGGAATTCGTATAATTGTTGTTTTTGTAAGAACTTTTATTATTTAAAATTGTTATGATTTTTAACGTTATTTCGTCAATACAAAAAAATTTACATCAATTTGTTATGAAGTTGCGACAACTATGTTAACAAGCTTTTTAGGAACAACGATTGTTTTAATAATCTGCTTGCCGCCAATGAGTTCTTTAATCTTTGGACTGTCCAACGCAACAGATTTTAATGTTTCATTGTCAAGTCCCTCATCAACCTCAATTTTGTCTTTAACTTTGCCGTTGACCTGAACAACCAGTGTAACGGAACTTGCTTTCGCAAGATTTTCATCCCATTCACACCACTTTTCGTCATGAATTGATGTTTCAGAACCCAGCTCTTTCCATATTTCATCGGACATGAATACTGTTACCGGCGACATCAGCTTGATTAAAGTTGTTATTGCGAAACTCAAAACATTCCTGTCCTCATCGCTGAAATTCTGTTTTTTCCCAACCCAATCATAAATTGCATTTGTCAACTCTCTGTATCTTGAGATAACGGTATTAAACTGAAAATCGTTTGAAATGTCGTTTGTTACGGATTTTATTGCTATATGAACAACTCTGACTAAATCGTCATTCTCTTTTGATAAGTTATCGTTGATTTTATAATCAAGTCTGATTTTATCCCGATTTGCACAAACCAATCTCCAGACCCTGTTGAGGAACTTATAACAGCCCTCGACACCTGCATCCGACCAGTCAAAATCACGGGCAGGCGGACTGTCTGACAGGATAAACAATCTTGCGGTATCGGCACCGTAATTCTCAAATATTTCATCTGGATCAACAGTGTTGCCTTTTGATTTTGACATTTTGGCACCGTCTTTTAATACCATACCTTGCGTTAAAAGGTTTTTAAACGGCTCATCAAAATCCAGCAGACCGATATCACGCAAAGCCTTGGTAAAGAACCGTGAATAAAGCAGGTGAAGAATAGCATGTTCTATTCCGCCTACATACTGGTCAACAGGCAGCCATTTATTAACCAAATCTTTATTAAAACATTCTTTAGAATTTTTTGCATCGGAATACCTTAGATAATACCAGCTTGAGCAAACAAAAGTATCCATTGTATCATTTTCTCTGACAGCATGTCCACCGCATACAGGGCAGACAGTGTCTTTAAATGTTGGAGAAGTCGTTATCGGAGATTTGCCGATTACTGAGAAATCAACATCTTCCGGTAATTTCACGGGGAGTTCACTCTCATTGACCGGTTGTATTCCGCATTTGTCACAATATACCACAGGAATTGGCGCCCCCCAGTATCTTTGACGGGATATCAGCCAATCTCTCAAACGATATTGCGTTTTAAATTCGCCATAGCCGCCGTTAACTGCTTTTTGAGTGATCGCTTCTTTTGCATCAGTATTTTTCATTCCGTTGAATTCGTTTGAATTAATAAGTATTCCCTCACCGGTGTAAGCTTCTTGAGAACAATCAGACGGATTTTTAGGGTCAGAAATGACCACTTTCATCGGGAGATCGTACTTTTTAGCAAACGCATAATCTCTTGTATCGTGGGTTGGAACAGCCATAACGGCTCCGGTTCCATATTCGACAAGTGCATAATCTGCCGTCCATAGCGGAAACGTTTCGCCGGTAAACGGGTTCAGGCAGTGTGTGCCGAGTGGGACACCCGTTTTTGGACGCTCTGCGGAAAGACGTTCAATTTCGGACATCTTACGTGCGTTTGAGCGATATTCTTCAACGGCAGATTTGTTCTCAGATGTTGTAAGTTTCTCTATATCCCTGTATTCCGGTGCAACAACAAGATAAGTTATTCCGTGAACGGTATCAGGACGGGTAGTATATACCGGTACCTCTAACTCTTCGCCTGACGGTGCATCAATCACTTTAAATCTAAAAACAGCACCATTTGATTTTCCTATCCAGTTTGCCTGCATAGTTTTGACGTTATCACCCCAACCGTCAAGTAAATCCAAATCCTTTAACAGTGTATCAGCGTATTCTGTGATTTTAAAAAACCATTGTGAGAGGTATTTTTTTTCGACAACACTGTCACATCTCCAGCATTTACCGTCAATAACCTGTTCGTTTGCAAGTACTGTTCCGCATTTTTCACACCAGTTGACAGCCGCTTCTTTTTTGTAGGCAAGTCCTTTTTTATAAAGCTGTAAGAACAGCCATTGAGTCCATTTATAATAATCTTCTTTGCAGGTTGTAACTTCTCTATCCCAATCGTAAGACAAACCGAGCCGTTTAAGCTGCGAAGTCATGTAAGCGATATTTTCATCCGTCCATAAAGCAGGGTCTGCACCGTGCTGCATTGCCGCATTTTCTGCAGGAAGTCCGAAACTATCCCAACCTATCGGATGTAATACGTTATATCCGTTCATCTTTTTGAAACGAGCTATAACATCTGTTATTGTATAATTTCTGACATGTCCCATATGCAGCTTGCCTGACGGATACGGAAACATTGACAAAGCATAATATTTCGGTTTATCGCTGTCATCATTTGTCTTAAACGTATTATTTTCTTCATAATACTTTTGCCATCTCGTTTCTAATTCCTGCGGAAAATAACTTTCTTTCATTCCGGTCTTTAATCCTTTCGGGAAAAACTCTCCCTGCTAATTCTATCAACATATTGATTTTACAACAAAAAAATCCTAATCTCAATTTACATTTGAATATTTCCGGTATCAAACAAAAACAAATATTTGTAATAATTAATGCATTTGAATATAATGGCTTCAATTAGTAAAATAAATGCCGATTGATTGTTTTTTTTAAAGCATATACCATTTCGCAATAAAATACAAAAATTTGCTTGTAAATTGAAC
>JAJPXE010000068.1 GCA_021205645.1 Candidatus Gastranaerophilales bacterium
TATTAAGATATGTTACATACAAGGCTGAAAGCAAGCAATTATCATGTTTAACATGTTTTTATATATATGGAAGTCTAAAGTTTGGGAATTAATGTAATGTTAGACTCAATAAAGACAACCCTCAAACGAATAAGGAACTTTTTGAATTTTTCCAGATCATTTTTTATCAGGAAAAATCCGATAAAGTTATTCGTCAATGAGATAATAACATCCTTAAAAGATATGTTTAGTATCAGACAAAAGCTAAAGATGGCTCAGTACAGGGTAAATTATCACAAGCATCAGCTTAGCAAAATGGAAAGTCTGATAGCGGAAAGCAATGAACATACATTTTTAAAAGGTAAAAACTTAAACGAAACAAGGTAAAAACAAAGTAAAGGTATCGAAATGGGCGTACTCGCTTCAACAATGCGATTAATGTGTCTGACTGCAACCAAGAATGATCTGGAATTCAGGTTAATGGGGATTACAGAAAAGATGTCTGCTCTTACCGCTCAGGTAGGCGACCTTGATGAATACAGCGGTGATTTAGACCCGAACAGTGCAACTGTCAGAACGCTTGAAGCTAAAAAGAAACGACTAAATCAGCTTGAAAGAAAACTTGAGATGCAGCAGAAACTGCTTCAAGCACGGCTTCAGGAAGTTATGCAGGAAATGCAGGCATGCCAGCAGATGTTAGGTGCCGATATCCAGAGCGGATTATTCAATTACGGTATGGGAATGGGCAGATAAGATAATAAAGATTTTTTTTAAGCAAGAGGATGACCTAAAAAGTCATCCTCTTGCTTTTTGTTTGAGTTATAATTTTTCTTAAGGAAAAAGAATAAATGGAAACAACTTTTGCAACAGATGAAAAGAATATAAGCAGGTTAGTGAGCGAAACTAATCTGAAACATATTGCGATAATAATGGACGGAAACAGGCGCTGGGCAAAAGAGAGGGGTCTGCCCTCCGCTATAGGGCATAAAAAGGGGGTCGATGCACTTAAAAAAACGGTTTATGCATGCGACGATTACGGGGTTAAATACCTTACGGTTTATGCGTTTTCAACAGAGAATTGGAACCGTAAACCGGATGAAGTCGAGTTTTTGATGAATTTACTCGGAAATACCATCAATAACGAGTTAAAAGAACTAAATGAAAATGGTGTTGTAATTACTTTTTTGGGCGATTTAACGAGATTAAACACAAAGCTTCAAGAGATATTATATAATGCGGTTGAAGTAACAAGAGATAATACCGGTGTGCATTTGCAAATTGCATTCAACTATGGTTCACGTGCGGAAATTGTCAATGCGGCAAAAAATATTTCCGAGAAAGTTAAAACAGGGGAGATTAATCCTGATGAGATAACTGAAGAAATTATTTCCGATAATTTGTATACATCATCCATGCCTGACCCTGATTTATTAATTAGAACAGGCGGTGAGGTTAGAGTATCAAATTACCTGTTGTGGCAGATAGCGTATTCCGAAATTTTGATAATGGATGAATACTGGCCGGAATTTGATAAGGGTTCTTTAGCTGATGCGATAAGGGAGTTTTACGGCAGAAACCGTCGCTTGGGAAAATAAATTTTAGTTTCAATTTATAAATATTATGAATAAATATATGTTTACTGTATAATTTATTTTGTAAGTGAGAAAGTATAAAAAGATAAATCCGGCTATCGAGCAGCCGGAGAAAGAAGGGAAAATGATACCGGAAACAAAGAACATGCAGCTTGAAATCGGCGGTAAAACAGTAACTGTCGAAACAGGCAAGTATGCACAATCTGCAAACGGAAGTGTAACAATCAGATGCGGAGATACAATGTTGTTTGTGCACGCAGTTGTAAGTAAAGAACCAAGAGTTGGAATAGATTTCTTCCCGCTGTTGATTGATTATGAAGAAAGAATGTCCTCAATCGGACGTATCCCTGGCGGGTATAACCGTTCTGAAGGTAAAGCGAGTGATAAAGCAATACTCGTTTCACGCTTGATTGACAGACCTATCAGACCGTTATTTCCAAAGGGTTATAGAAACGATATCCAAATAGTTGCGCAGTTATTCAGCTATGATCAGCAAAATCAGCCTGACACTCTGGCTATGTTAGGTGCTTCTTGTGCTTTAATGTTATCAGGAGCGCCGTTTGAAGGTCCTATCGGTGCCGTCAGGGTTTCAAGAGATGAAAACGGTAACTTTATCGCTAATCCGACACATCAACAGTCTAAAAATTCTGATTTAGATATCGTTGTAGCGGGTACTCACGATTCGGTTATTATGGTCGAGGCAGGCTGCAAATTCGTATCGGAAGATGATATTATGAACGCTGTTGAGTTCGCTCAGGCTGAAATCAGAAAACAATGCGATGCTCAGGTAGAATTTGCTAAACAGTGCGGAGTTGTTAAAGAGGAATTTATCAATCCTTATGATACAACAGAGCTTAAAAATATCATCAATGAAACAGCTCATGATATGATTTTCGATGCTTATCACAACTTTGACAGACAATACAGACAGGATAAACTTGAAGAAGCTAAAAAACTTGTAAAGGAAAAAGTTGAGGCATTGCCGGAAGATCATTATATTCACAAAATTATTGAAGAAACCGGTATTGATTTTGTTGCCGAAGAATTTAAAGCGGCGGAAAAGAAAATAATGCGTTCAATGATATTAGATGAAAATGTCAGAGCGGACGGAAGAAAACCAACCGAAGTCAGACCAATCTGGTGTGAAGTCGGTGTTGTTCCGCGTGCTCATGGTTCTGCTGTGTTCACGAGAGGACAAACACAGGTTCTTTCCGTTGCGACCCTTGCAGGTCCTGCTATGAAACAGGAGCTTGACGGAGTTGACCCGCAAATCGAAAAAACATATATGCACAAATACATCTTTCCGGGATTTTCCGTAGGTGAAGTAAAACCTTTGAGAGGTCCGGGCAGACGTGAAGTCGGACACGGTAACCTCGCAGAGCGTGCTAATATACCGGCATTGCCTACATTAGAGGAGTTTGGATATACAATCCGTGTTACATCGGATGTACTGGAGTCAAACGGCTCCACCTCAATGGCTTCAACCTGCGGCTCTTCAATGGCATTGATGAATGCAGGTGTTCCCGTAAAATGTATGATCGGCGGTGTTGCTATGGGTATGATTAAGGAAGAAGGCAGAGAACCTGTTGTCCTTACTGATATTCAGGGAATTGAAGATTTTCTGGGCGATATGGACTTCAAAGTTACCGGTAATGATGATGGTATTACAGCACTTCAAATGGATATGAAAGCAAAAGGCATTCCGAATGAAACACTAAGACGTGCATTGGCTCAGGCGAAAGAGGGTCGACTTCATATCTTAGGCGAGATGAGAAAAGCTATAACGGAACCGGGGGCAATGTCACCGTTTGCACCTAGCATATCTACAATGACAATTCCTGTAGAGGATATCGGAACGGTAATCGGACCGGGCGGAAAACAAATCCGTGCTATTATTGATGCTTCAGGTGCTGAAATTGATATTCAAGACAGCGGTGTTGTCACAATCACTTCAAACGATCAAGAAGGTGCGGCAATTGCAAGAAAGATGATACAAGACCTAACATTTAAGCCGGAAGTCGGTATGGTGTTAAAAGGTAAAGTCGTCAGAATAATTCCTATCGGTGCTTTCGTTGAGTTAGGCGGCGGTAAAGACGGTATGGTTCATATCTCGCAAATTTGCAAAGAAAGAATTGATACTATAGAACCTCACGTTAATATCGGTGATGAAGTAATTGTTAAGATTATCAAAATTGATGACAGAGGTCGTGTTAACCTGACAATTAAGGGCGTTTCCGAAGAAGAAAAAGCTCAACTTGAAACACCGCAGGTATAGCTGTTGTTTTTGAATAATATATAAAAAAGCCGTGAGCTTATGTCTTTCGGCTTTTTTTAGTGTAATATTATTTATTGAGTTTGCATAGTGAGAAATTCAGTATACCGGCGAAAATCAGCCAGAGAAAATATGGTATATTCATTAGCCCCGATAACATTGAAATTTTGCAGAAACATAATATCATATAACCAACGAATAATGTGAGTAAAATTGAGATAAACAGTGCAAATTTTATCATCCTGAATGTAAAAAAGACGGGTATCCATAAGAAATTCAGCCCCAGTTGTATCACAAAAATCCAGACTCCCGATATCCTTGATTGGGTTGTTTTCGTGTTCAAAAATATATAAAATGACACAAACATCAATGTGTACAAAATCGGCCATACAACATTGAACGCCCATGCCGGCGGCTGAAAATCCGGTTGGTTCAATTCTTCTGCAAAATCATAGTTTATTCTCATAATAGAAGAATATCATTTACTTTTGAATTTTTAAATTCCCGTAAGAA
>JAJPXE010000197.1:0-2150 GCA_021205645.1 Candidatus Gastranaerophilales bacterium
AAATGAATTATATTCCGGAGTTTGCACAGATATCACCTCACCCGCAAGACTAAATTACTGCATTGCAAGTCTTGCTGCCCTCTCCGTCCGGAGAGGGCAGGGTACTAATTCTTTTACAGCAACCCCGAATAATCTAAGACGCGAAATTCCGGACGGACAATAGTCCGGTAAGCGAAAGCCGTAACGAGTACTCGCCGCATGGCGAACGAGTGACAGCGAATTTGCGGACGGAATGAGTGAAACGAATTCCGGATAGCGAGCAGATTGAGCCGGCTAAGCCGCAAGGCTTATAGGCGAAACTCTGTGAGCGTAGAGCAAATTCAAGACGGCTTGAGTGCAAAGGAATTTCAAGACGAAAAAATTTAATTTTTCCGCAAACTCTATAAAAATAACTTGCAAAAACAGCTTGATATGATATTGTGTACTGGTGGGTGCAGGATATAAAATAAGCCCTGGTAGCTCAGCTGGATAGAGCAACCGCCTTCTAAGCGGTAGGTCATGCGTTCGAATCGCATCCAGGGTATTTTTTGCGACAAGAGTCAAAATTAACAAAATATAAGAAAGGTAAGTTATAGTCATAGCTTACCTTTTTGCCTTCTAACTTGCAGTTCGATAGTAAGTAATTTAATAATTTTCTTTGTTCGATAGGGGATTGTTGTTTATACAAGATGTAAGCGTGTTTCAGTGTTTCAATAATCCTAACCCCTTCTTCATAATATTTTTGTTCTGCATGGTGTAATGCTTCAAGTTTTATCATGATTTCATCCAAATCTTTATTCCATGCTATCCGTTTTTCATTATATAACTTGGCATCAACCAAGTCGTCATAATATTCGTTAGTAATTTTATCTATTCTATGACGTATTCGGTTTGCTTCAGATTCAAGATTTGTTCTCATTTGTTCTGAAAATTCTTTTTTATCTGCTAAACTTTCTTTTAAACCTTGCTTGATATAATCGATATGCTTTTGAGCTAAGCTTACGGCTTTTACAGCTTCTTCAAACTGTGGTATGAGGTCTGCTTCATTAATATAGATTTTCTTTTGTTCGCATGTGCCTTTACCGCCTGTACAATGGTAATATATATATTTACCCTTCTTAATTTCAGCAGTAATAGAACAGCCACATTTAGCACAAGTCATTAATCCTGCAAAAGCAAAGCTATGTTCATCTCTATATAAGGGTTTATTATCTTTTTGTGCTGAAATTTGTGCTTGTTCAAACAGTTCATCCGATATTATGGGTTCATGTTTACCTTTATAAATTACACCCCTAAAGTTTAATTCGCCGATATAACTAATATTCTTTAAGAGTTTACCTAACTGTCCATGAGAAATAACTTTATTTGAGGGCTGATATATAAACCCTTCATTTTTCAACTGCCATCTCACTTTTTCTAAAGACATGCCAGAAGCATACAATTCAAATGCCCGCCTAACAAAAGGTGCTTTTTCTTCATCAATAACAGTTGTATTTTTATCAAGTTTTTTATAACCATAAGGAACTTGCCCGATAAATAAACCGTTGCTGGCTTTTTTTAATCTTCCTTTTTGTGTTTCTTCTCTAAGGTTGTCAATAAAATTTTTTGCTAATAGAACCTTTAATCCGTGTACTAATTTTGCATGTGACGAGGAATTAGGTGTTATTATTTCATTCTCTTTTACAAGATGTATTTCAAACTTGTTATCATCAACATCTACATAATCCCTGAAATTTCTATAAAGACGGTCTGTTTTTTCAACAAGTATAGCGTTAACGTCTTTGCTCTTTTTTAGGAACATTAGCATTTCTGCAAATTTGTGTCTGCCTGTTTGTTTGGCGGTTTCTGCTTCGGTAAATTCTTTTACAACATCAATATTCTTTCTGCTTGCGTATTCGTGCAATAAATCTAATTGGACATCAATAGAAAACCCATTTTTCTTTTGTTCTTCCGAGCTTACACGAGCATATATAACTGCTTTTATTCTTTGTACCATGAGTTAATTATAGCATTAAAACTAACTTAATGGCAGCTTTATATGCATTCTTTCGCAAAGAAGGCAAAAATGGATAGATTGGCACTACTACAAAGTGTTTTCGTATTTAGGATTTAAACAATTATTTACTTTTTCTTCCTTCGCCCTTTTGTATTAGAAATTTTTATAACCCATT
>JAJPXE010000197.1:2160-4352 GCA_021205645.1 Candidatus Gastranaerophilales bacterium
AAGTTAATAAACGTGCTGTTTTTAGTGAAAACTTAAAGAAATTAGCTTCTTTTTTGCTGTTACATATTTTTGTTTTTTATCAGAGTATAACGATGACCAAAAGTGATTTTTTATCGTCTGGAAAGGTTCACCTCCGATATAGGTGTTTATTAGTGAATTTTTTGGAGTATAATGAAAATATGAGTATTACAGATGAACAAATTAAAGAATTTTCAGCTACAATTAGCAAAGAAAGGCTAAGTGCTTTTATACAAGATAGTACTGATACAATAGATGTTGTTTTAGAACGCTATCAGAATAACATCTTGATTTCGCAAGCTTTGTATCCAGAATTATCGATATTTGAAATAACCCTGAGAAATGCTATAGATACGATGCTCAAATCTTGCTTTTCTGAAACTTGGATTGAAGATGAAGTAAAACAACAAAACCTGTTGTTAGATTACGAACACGCAAAGTTAGTAAGTGCCTATAATAGTGTTAAAAATGACAGAACAGTAAAAAGGTTTACCATTGGAAAAGTTATTGCTAACCTTAATTTCGGTTTTTGGGTAAATTTGTGTTCAAAAAAATATAATGCTAAAATATGGACTAAAAAAGGTACTTTTAAAGGTGTTTTTGTTAATTATCCAAATAACATCCAGCAAATCAACAATATCGCAAGAAAATTAGACTTGATTAAAGCTCTAAGAAATAAAGTTTATCACTATGTACCTGTTTTGAAGAACCCTAACGCATTGCTGAATAGATATAACGATATTCAAGAATTATTGTCATATCTGCCACACGACAAATCTAATATGCTGATGCGTACAAGTTCTTTTCTAACTACGTATAATGAAGTCTTAAAGAAAACAAACAGAGCCAAATAAAGCTAAGACCTAAGGCACTGTACGAAAAATCGCAGGTAGAAACCTTAGGTCATCTATTAACATTATTTACTATAATCCGCTATTTGTCAAGTATTTCAAGATAAATGTTAAATTTCAGCTTAATAAAATGTTTATTTCATACGCATACAAAACTAAAGGATATCTAAACCCATTCTTTCATGAAGCTTATAGAGGAATATAAGGACGAAACGGTATAAAATGGATAAATTAGCACATAATAAACAATATGGTGCAAAAGTCCATGCAGTCTTACCCCGAAGCCTGTTACTAATTTTACCGTTTTAATTCATTTCTGGAATGTCCTCTATCGATGTTTTAGGAACAAATTTAACTTCATAGCCGAATAATTCCGCTATGTCCATGAGTTCCACAATCTTAAAAGATGACCTTGCTAATTTGTTTAACAAATTAGATTCAGATGCCGACCTTCCGTATGTTTCATTTAACATTTTAGCCAGTTTATAAACAGATGTATTTTGTTTCTTTAAAAAGCCTCTTACAAGCTCTCTTGCTTGTTTTTTTCTTTCTTCCGGGGCTTTATACTTTGGTGTTTCTGGATTGCTCATATTTACCTCACAAATTTATTATATCATTATTTATTGAAATTTCACGATTTCGTAAAGTTTTATGTTGACAATCAGTCAAAACCGTTGACATTGCTGCGTTTATGATACATCATGTTAACGTGAAAGACAAAAACGAAAGGAGAAAATATGTTACAAACAGTTATTATCACAAACACAAACTTAGAGGATGAAATCAGAAACATCAGAACACTCGAAGCAAAAATTCAAGAGCTTGACGAGTTGAAAAAAGAAAAAGAAGCAGTAATCAAAAAAGTTCTTGATGATGCAGGTGTTGAGGAATTGCAAATAGGTGCATTTACAGTACGTTTCACTAATGTAGTTAGAAATAACTTTAATACAACTGCTTTCAAAAAAAAATATATTGAACTATACAATGCATTTATTAAGCAATCAAATTACAGAAAATTCACAATCGTGTAGGGCTTCGGCTCTACACGTTAAATTTAACACAATGCCTATTTTGTTAAATTCGTCAAAAGGTATTTAAAACTAATAGTAATAAGGCTTTTGAGCAAATTAACAAATAAGAAAAACTATTGAATTTAACAAAACGGTTATTACGTGTAAGTTTAATTTAACATAACAGAAAAATTTGAGGTAAAAATGCAGTTAGTACAACCTATTAGAGATAAGAAAAAAATAGACGATATAAAATCTGTTTTAAAAGAAAATGGAACAAGGGATTTACTTTTGTTCAATATGGGGATAAATA
>JAJPXE010000165.1 GCA_021205645.1 Candidatus Gastranaerophilales bacterium
GTTATAAAATTCCTCAAATCTATCTTCAAGGATGGCTTCCCTTACCGTTTGAGAGAAATTGATTAGAAATGTTATGTTATGAATTGACATCAAAGCCTGTCCGGTACCTTCATTACATTTGTATAAATGTCTTAAATATGCCTTTGAATGATTTTTGCAGGTATAGCAATTACATTTTTCATCAAGCGGCGACGGGTCTTGTTGATACATCGCATTTTTAATCTGCTTTTTACCTTCCCATGTAAAAAATGATCCGTGTCTTGCGTTTCTCGTAGGCAGCACACAATCAAACATATCAACACCGCTTTTTATTCCATCAAGCAAATCCTCCGGTGTCCCGACACCCATAAGATATCTCGGCTTGTTTTCCGGCAGCAGAGGAGCGGTCAATTTTACCAGATGATTTTTTAAATCCTCAGGTTCACCGACACTGACACCGCCTATTGCATAACCTGCCGCATCAATTTGTGATACAAAAGCGGCACTCTCCTTTCGCAAATCATCATAAAACGCTCCCTGACAAATCGGAAACAATGCCTGCTCAGGGTTGGTCTTTGAGGCAATACATCTTTCAAGCCACCTGTGTGTGCGCTCCATTGCCAACTTCGCTTCGGCATATTCACAAGGATACGGCGCACACCAGTCAAATGCCATTATTATATCAGCCCCTATATTTTGCTGAATTTTCATTGATATCTCAGGATTTATATAGTGTTTTTTGCCGTCTTTCGGGTCACGGAACTCAACACCGTCTTCTGTTATCTTTCTTAAATGTGCCAGAGAAAATACCTGAAATCCGCCTGAATCAGTCAAAACCGGTTTATCCCAATTCATCCACTTATGAATACCGCCGAATTTGGCAATCAACTCATCTCCCGCTCTTAGATATAAATGATAGGAATTACCCAGTATAATCTGAGCACCCGAGTCGTATAAATGATGATTTGTCACAAGCTTGACAGTGGAATTTGTTCCGACAGGCATGAATATCGGTGTTTTTATATCACCATGAGGGGTGTGCAAAATACCCGCTCTTGCACCGGTATTTTTATCAACATGTACTAAATCATAACTAAAATATTCAAATTCAGGATTAGAGTAATTCTTCATTTTCAATAATTTCTTCTGCCATATTTTTCCAGTTATCAACTATTTCATTTTTATTGAAATATATTGAAATCTCACGTTCGGCACTCTTTAAAGAATCGGAAGCGTGAATAACGTTATACTCCATGACCTGAGCATAATCTGCTCTGATTGTGCCGACATCAGCATTAAGCGGATTAGTTGCACCGACAATATGGCGGACGCTCTCTACCGCATTGTAACCCTTAACAACCATTGCAACAATAGGACCGCTTGTTATGTATTTAACAAGCCGTGCATAAAACGGCTTGCCGTAGTGTTCTTCATAATGCATTGCAGCCTGATTATCCGTAACTTCAAGAAGTTTTAATGCTAAAATCTTAAAACCTTTCTTTTCAAACCTGGTAAGAATTTCACCGATTAAACCTCTCTCCACCCCGTCAGGCTTAATTGCTACAAATGTTCTTTCTTCATTTAACATACATAACTCCTCTTTTATGTTCCGAATGTTAATATTACAACACAAAATAAATGTTTTCTCAAGGTTAAAGGCAGCTTTAGCAAACCAATATTTACTTACGCAAAAGCGCAGATGAATATTTTTTAAAAGAGCCCTCAACAGGGAATAGGTCGAGCCTGATTGCTTTGCTATCGTTTGCAACGACTGTTAATGTTAACTTTTGTTAAGCATTTTTTGATAATCAGGCAATTTTTTTGGCAAGTATATACTTTATATGTGTATAGGATATTATAGGAATAATTTATATGTATTACGATTACGGGTATACGCAGTCAATTTCTGTACCGGAACAATTGCAACAAAGAATAGATGAAGAAAATGCACGCATAGCTGAAAAAGATGCTTATGTTCATGATGTTTTGGGAAATAATCTAAAAACAGCTGACAATGAGCAAGAAACCGCTCATCAAACTTATAAACAATATACAAGCATTTATAATAATTCGACTTTTGAACAAAAACACTACGAGCAAACTCTTAAAGAACTCCAGGAAGAAATGCAGGCTGCAATTAATCAAGCAGTTGCGCAAGCGGAACAAGAAGGAAAAACTCCTGAAGAAATTAATAATATTAAAAATAATATTCAACAACAATACGGTGATAAAATATTATCAGCACGATATAATATAGGACAAGCAACAAAAAGTAACAAATTATCACAAACATCATTTTTAGATGCACAATCAATGTATAGAGAAGCAAAATTTGGCAAAATATCAGCATCAAATGAATATATAAGCGGGTTATTCAGCCTATCAAATGATTATCACGATTTAGGAAAATCACAGCAATTTCAAAGTTTTTTAGAAGCACAGATTGATACACAGGGCAATAAAAACTGGACAGTTTAACTATTCATCAACGATAAGTCCTTCTTTTGCAAGTGATTTGATTGATTTCATTAACAATAACAGCGGTATAATCGCAAAACATGCAGCGCCGAATATGCGGAATGTATCAATATATGCCCAGAGCGTAGCCTGTAATTGCAACTCTTGATATAATAATCCATGTGCCATGTTTGTTGCAGACGCAGGGTCTACTGTCATTGGAAGAAAATTTTGTACGTATGAACTTACGCGTTCTACAAATGCCTGATTTGTATCCCGCAAATATCCGACCATCATCATTTGATGTTTTTGTGAAAACCTTGAGATGAAAGTAGTTACCAGCGATGTGCCGATAGCACCGCCTATGTTCTTTAACATATTCTGTACACCGGAAGCATTAGTCAGCTGGGAATTTTTTAAGGTAATCATTGACAAGTTAATAATCGGAACCATAGAAAAAGTCAGCCCGACACCGAACAAATAGTTCGGTATGGCAATGTTCATAAGTGCAATCTCAAGGTTTAACTGTCCGAATATCAACCCGCCGCAGCCGATAAAAAAAAGCCCCAACATGACCTGTGCACGCTCGCTTATCCTGCCGTTTAATAATGCCGAACAAATTATACCGGTTAAACTGCCTGCCCCTCTGGGAACCATTGATAAACCACTCAAGAATGAAGTGTAACCCATTAATGATTGGAGCATTGACGGCAATATCGCTGATGATGCCATCAATACAGCCATTAACACAATCTGGATCAATGTGCCAAAGAAAAAGTTTTGATCTTTCATAATGCTTAAATCAATCAAAGCATTATGTTTATTTTTAATCTGCGAAATAAAGAATGCGATACAGGAAATAACAGAAACCGCAGTAAGCCAACAGACCCATGTAGAGCCGAACCAGTCGGCATCGTTACCTTTATCCAGAACGATCTGCAAAGCGACAATCCAACCTATAAGGAAGAATATCCCGACCGAATCTGCTTCTGTACCCTCGACTTTCCTTCCGAGAGGCGATTCCTCCAACAGCATTTTACCGGCTATAATAGCAATAAATCCGAAAGGAATGTTTATCAGATAAATATATGGCCATGACCAGGTCTCCGTAATCCAGCCGCCCAGTGCAGGTCCTATAATTGGCCCCATGACAACGGCAAACCCGAACAGTGACATCGCCATGCCCCTGTCTTCCTTAGGAAAACTCTCCAACATCATGGATTGCGATAACGGGAGCAATGCACCGCCGCCAATCCCTTGTAAAAATCTTGATACTATAATCTCACCCAGCGAACGTGAACAGCCGCACATAAATGATGCAACCGTAAATAGTACTACGCTGAACAAAAAATAGTTGTTACGTCCGAATTTACGGCAGAGGAAATCAACACACGGAATAATTAAACCACTGGCAATCAAATAGAATGTCAAAATCCATGTAGATTCATTATGGCTAACAGAGAATGTACCTGCCATATAAGGAAGTGCAACATTTGAGATTGTTTCGTCCAATACGAACATAAACATTGCAATCATTAGCGGAATTGAGATTATCCACGGATTTTTTGACGGTCTCCATACTTCTTCATGGATATTTTCTGTCATAATTAATTCTCCCCACACTTCACATGTTCTATTCTACTATAAATATTGTAAAATTTTCAACAATAAATTAATTTATAGATTATTATTCCCCTCGCCACCTGAAAGGGTGCGTGGGGAATAAGATTAAGGTTCTCTCCGTCCGGAGAGGGCAGAAAATCAACTTAAAACGGATTTTCGGTAGGGTGAGGGCGAAGCCCGAAGCCCGTAAGAGCAATTAACACGAAAATCACGACAAAAAGCCTTACGGCTTTTG
>JAJPXE010000135.1:0-9629 GCA_021205645.1 Candidatus Gastranaerophilales bacterium
TCATTACACCATTAATTTGTGTGTTATATCCATAATCAACTGTAACATTGTCAAGGTATATAGTTCCGTTTGTATTACTTATTGCGGTTATATTGTTTGTAAATGTTACATTTGATAATGTAACGGTTGAATTTTCATTTGTTGTATCCATTACAATGGCAGCTTTACTGTTTGTTAAGGTTGCATCGTTGATATAAAGATATACCGCATCATCTGACACTACTTCAAAACCGCTATAACCGTCAAATTCAATGGTTTTACCATAAATGTTTATATATACGGTTCCGGCTCCCGTTATTCCCAAATCTTCCGTTACCGTATAAACATCAGCATCAGACGTGAAGTTAAAACTTCTTTCTCCGCCCGGATTGCCCGCATATTGGTTTAAGGCAACGAGTGTATCTTTTATATCGGTTACGCCTATATTTATTCCGTCGCGGTTCTCATTTATACTAAATCCTATTGAACCTATAAAATCAGTATCCGTTACATAATAATTGTAGGTTTCGTCAATTGTGTAATCTATAGGATTATTTACTATACTTTCGTCCAGTTCAATATATATATCGGAATCGGAATTTTCTTTTGTTAAGATTATCACATTTATTGATGAAAGTTCGTCTTTTAATGTAGAAATAATCTCGCTTGAAAGAATGTTTAATCCAATATCGTAAAGCGTAATGCTGCCTTGAGAATTTTCACCTACATTAATTTTGTCCGAGGTGACAGAGATACTGCCATCATCATCTGTATCCAGTATTAAATCTATGCTGTATCTTACATCTCCTGTTGAATAAATTGAATTAAATACGTATTCCGTGACGGTGTTATCTTTTAATTTTACGATACCGGTATTTGCAGTTAGTGTTGTATTTGTATCGGCAAATGTATTTACTCCGACAGTTATTACAGCACCGTTCAATATCGCTGTTGCATTATTGATTTCACCGGTCAGGTTTATTGTTCCGCTTGTATTTGAAGTTAAATAAAGCATATAGTTTGAGGAACCGTCTATATTATCTTCAATTGTATATACACCATCGTTTTCAACATTAATAGTCATTGTGATATTTGTGCCGTCTATATATATGCCTTGATTAGAAATAACTCCCGAGTTATTGGTGTAATTGCCCGAAATAGTGTAAGTTTCATCATCAGCAAGGAATGTAAGGTTTGATGTTGTATAAATAGCACCGCCCAGAGCAGTTGTGCCCTCAACGTAGTTGCCCGTAAATGAACTGCTAATGGTTGAGATTGTTCCGGTGTTATAAATGGCACCTCCAAAAGCAGTATCTGCAATTACATAGTTGTTTTCGAATGTTGAATTCAGGGTGTCAATAATGCCCGTATTATAGATAGCACCGCCAGAGCTGATACTTCCTGTTAAAGTATTTTCTATATAGTTTGAGTTAAATTCCGCATTTAATGTGTATATTCTGCCTGTATTATATATAGCTCCGCCATATACTGACAACGAGGTATTTGAGCTTACATAGTTGCCGGTAAATGTACCTGTCAGTTTGGTTATTGTCGAATATGTAGTTGATTCTTTTGAACCGGCAGTATAGTTTGCAATTGCACCGCCGTATTCGGATGCGGAATTGTATTCAAATTCGCCGTCAAGTGTCGAAATGTAGGTCGATGTTGTTCCGTCAGAATACAAATATATTGCACCGCCGGAGTTTGCTGTGTTATTATAGAAGTTTGATACAATAGATGTTATTATTGCATTCCCCTGTGTGTATATTGCACCGCCCGAGCCTTTAGCTGTATTGTTTTGAAAATCCGCCTGAATTGAATTAATTACGCTGCTGCCCTGAGTGTAGATTACACCTCCGTTCAGCTCTGCCGTGTTTGAATCAAATATAACATTACTTATCACAAGTGATGAACTTATGCTTTCAATCGATAATACACTGCCGTTGTCTGCAAGAGCATTAGTTATTGTTATATTTTGAATTGTTAATTGCGAAGCATTTGCGAGTATAAATCCACTGTATTTATTCATATTAATTACGGATTCTTCCGCATTATCAGTTTGACCGTTTATTGTAATAATACCCGCTCCGGTTGTTTCAAGATTACAACCTGCGATATATTCACTTCCTGTCATTGTAAAGCTTCTGGGGGTATCGGTTGCGATATTAACAGCATGTAAGGTGTCGTCCTGACTTAATATTCCGACAATGATACTGTCAAGCGTACTGTTCAGTGTTATTCCTGTCGTACCGATAAAATCAGTGTCTTTAACATCATATATTCCGGTATATTCATCATAATATGAGGTTACTGCATATACCTGTGTATATTTGCTTATTATTTCGGCTGAAAGTGCAAGATTTATATCATACGAGCCGTCAGCATTAGCAGAGTCAGCTCTGTTTAATACCTTTATTTCGGCGGTAGCGTTGTGTGTGATTTCATCTTTTATTAAACCGTTTAAATCACAGATTGTTATTGTACCTGTTGAACCTGAGGCAACGGTTATTGTATCAGCTTCACCCTCTGTATCGGATAATAATGTCAAATCTATGTTATAGATTGAATCTCCCGAGCTTGTTAATGAACCTAGATTCATATTCTGTATTATATCGTCTGCCGTACTGAGCGTTGTATTTGTAATTATCAATTCGACATTTTCATTATTTTCATCTGCTATTGTAAGATTGGATTGCGTAATATAATTGTCTGTTATGCTTAATTCTCCGCTTATTGCGGTAATATTTCCGGAAATAGTATCATTTAAATTGAATATTATCGTTCCTTCAGCCAGTGTTAATTTTGCGTTTTCTGTCAGGTCTACTTCTAAATCTCCTGAAATTGAACCATTTTCAACATTTACATTATCATATATATTTAATATTCCGCCGCCTGTTATATCTCCATATAGATTAGTAGTTCCGCTAATTGTAATGGTTCCGTTATTTTCTATATCATTAAAATTAGTTGTCCCCGATGTATTTATTGTCCCTTTATTATATACCGTATCGTTGAAATTAGTCGTGTTATAAACGGAAAGAGCTGTATTAGCGGTATTTGTCACTGTACCGTTGAATACTGTAGAACCTGTTGTTATAATAGAGCCGGCAGTTTCTTCATCTTCCGATGTGTTGGTTACATCACCGTTAAAAACAGTTATTCCCGATGTATTTATTGTTCCTGTATTATATACTGTATCGTTGAATTCAGTCGTGTCATAAACAGAAAGATCTGCATTTGCAGTATTAGTAACTGTGCCGTTGAACGATGTAGAACCGGCTATGGTTATTGTTCCTGTATTGTTAGTTGTTGATATGGTGTTTGTATCCGTTGAGATATCTATCTTTCCGGCATTTGTGAGTGTATTTATTACCGTATCGTATGTAGTGTATTCATCTGTTCCGTTTGATATTGTTATATTTCCGGTAGTGCTGTTAGTCAATTCTGTATCAAAAGAAACATTGCCGGTTGAGTTAATATCTCCGCTATTTTCAACAGTATCACTAAATTCTGTGCTGCCGGAAACATTCATGATACTGTATTCATCATTTGTTACGGTTCCGTTAATAGTATTTGTGCCCGTGAGTGTAATTGCTGCAATATTATCACTATCTTTGCCTGTATTAGTTATATCATTGATGGTATTTGTTCCGTTTGAGCTTATAGTACCCTGATTTTCAAGGGTTTTTATTTCTGTTGTGCCGGATAATGCTATTGTTCCGGAATTATCAATGGAATTTATTGCATTTGCACCGTCAGATGAGAATGTTCCCGTATTTGTAAGCGTTGTTATATTAACTGTGGCATCGGCAATTGTATCACCTTGATTGTTAAAGTTCCCGACTGTTAATGTACCTGTGGAATTAATCGTTCCTGTATTAATTATTTCATCGACTGTTGTTTTGCCATCAGCGGTAAGTGTTGAATAGTTTGTTATTTTATCTGCTGTTGTTGTGCCGTAAAATTCTGCCGTGCCGCTGTTTTCTAATGTATTAAATGTTGTAGTGTCATTCAGATTAAGTGCTCCGGCGTTTTTAATTGTATCAGTGAATGTCGTTTCGCCGTTTGTTGTAATTATTCCGTATTCATTGTTGCTTACAGAGCCGTTAAATGTTGTTGTACCGTTTGTCGTAATTGATGCTGTACTGTTCTCATCAGTGCCGGTATTTACTACTTCATTAAATATAGTTGTGTTAAGTGTGGATACCGCAGCGCTGTTCTCAAGATAATTTATTGTATCAGATATAGAATTGAAATTTATACTTCCGCTGTTTGTAATGTTTGCAAAAGTATTTTTAGAGGTTGTATCTTCTTCGGAACGGTTATTAGTTGTGAGTGTTCCGCTGTTTTCCAAATCCGCTCCGATTGCAGAGTTAATAATATTCATAACTCCGCCGTTGATAACTTTATTGTCAAGGTTTTCACCAGCAGAAGAAACAGTTGCATCTGTCAAATTAACAGTACCGCCAGTGTTTTGAATTGCAATTTCGTTTTGTGTAAGAATTACATTATTAAGGTTTGCTTCCGCATTTTCGTTGTCGAGTGCAAGTGCTATTGAGGCATTCTGTATAGTGAGATTATTCGCATAGAATGCGGTTTCATTTACAAGATTAAAGGCAGCGTATCCGTCCATATCAAGTATGCTTTCTGATGCTGTTTCGCTATATCCGTTGAAAGTAAATATACCCGAGCCTGTTTCGCCTAAATCCATCGTTTCTTCAATGGTTTTTGCTGATGAAAAAGTGAATATACGCGGAGTTAAATCGGAGATATTAACTGCATATAAAGTATCTATATTCAAAACAACACCAATAATAATACCGTTTTTATCATTATTAATATCAATACCGGTCTGCCCTATTAAATCAGAATCCGTTAATTCATAGGTGTTTGTTTCTTCATTCAGGTAGGTTTCAACAGTATATATATTTCTGTAATATTCTTTGATTTCATCTGTTAAATCTAACTTTAAGTTTGAGCTGCCCGAATTATTTATAATAATTAGTTCGATTGAACCGGCATTTGCTATATCCTTTGGCTGCAATCCGTTCAATTCCGATATTATTATTGTTCCGGAAGATGTACTTACATTTATTGTGTCATGCTCATATTCTCCGTTTTCATTATTGATATCGAGTTTTAAATATACTATATTATCAATTGTTACCATTCCAAGATTTGTGTCTGCAATTGTTAAATTATCAGATGTTAAGTCGATTGTTGAACCGGAAATATTTGTATAAACGGAAGAATTATTCTCATCGGCAATATAAAGCATACCGTCTGTCAGCGTCGTATTTGTGATATTTAATGTACCCGATGATGCGGTTATTTGTCCGGAGATAGTATCATTGTTATCTATGGTAACATTTCCGTCCGCAAGCAAAAGCTCTGCATTTTCAAATATTGTAAGTATTGTATCTGTGTGTATAGTGCTGTTCTCTGCAATACTCAGGGTTCCGCTCTCGATATTCAGCGTTCCGCCTGTTGTTATTGTCTGACCGTTTTGGGTTAAATCAGAATAGTTAAGCGTACCTGATGTTAAAGTAATTGCGCCGGCGAATAAATCACCGTCATTTATAGAAATGCTGCCGCCGCTAATTATTAGTGATGAATTTTCATCAAGGCTGAAAATTACATCATCTGCGATTGAGCTTCCTGAAGATATAGTTAATATACTTGCAATAGTGTTTAATGCCCCGGATGTTCCGGTTAAGGTGCCGTTTGTTTCAATATTTTTAATCGTAAGAACAGATGAGTCGCTCTCCAGTATTATTTTGCCTGCCCAGCTGTCATTCTCATCAAGGGTTAATGTTCCGCCCGTAATATACAATTCTCTGCTTGCGAGCAGTGATACGATTGTATCATCGGATATGTTGGAATACAGAGTCGTCAGACCTTTTATGATCAATGTTCCGTCACCGTCGATATCATCTTTTAATGTAGTAGTGCCGTTTAGTGTGATTTCGCCCGAGTTGTATATATAATTTAACTCTGTTATACCCGAAACATTCAATTCAGCGGTGTTAACAATATCAGAGCTTATTGTTGATGCACTTATATTTAATACGGCATTATTTTTAATAATATTAGTATATATATCATCACCGGCACTAACCGTTGAACTATTCAGTGTAACAGTGCCGTAATTATTTTCAATAGCAATGATATTACCGGATAATATTACGTTGTTTAAGGTTGAGATTGCATCATTATTGTTTGATAAGAGTGCGGTTGAGGCATTCTGAACAGTTAAATTATTGATAGTTAAAGTCGTTACATTTTCTAAATCAAATGCAGAATATCCATTCATATCAATAATACTGTCTAATGCGGTTGAGGTTGCACCTTTAAGTGTAAATTTGCCGCTTCCGGTTTCGCCCAAATCAAGATTTTCAGTTACCGTTTTGGCTTCTGTTATAACGTAAATACGTTCCAGTTCATCATTTGAATATATATTTACCGAGTACAAAGTGTCAAATTCTTCTAAAGCACCAATTTTAACGGTAACATATTCATCATAATCGTATATACCGTATCCTATCGTTCCGATAAAGTTTGTATCTTCAACAGTGTATGTATTATCATCCAGATTTTTATAGGTTTCTACGGTCCATGTATTATTTTTTGCAAGTATTGCATCACTTAAAACTATAGTAAAATCTGTGTTATATGAACCGTTACCCGAAGCGGTTCTATATAATATTGTAAACTCTTTCGTTTCACTTCTTGATATCGTATAAGTGCCGGTATTAAATTCTGAAATTGTCAGAACACCGCTTGAATTACTGCCGACGGCAATTGAATCAACTAAATCATTTTCAACATCACAATCAATTTTTAGTGAGCTCGCAACGTTGTTATCGGAATTATCCGAAATAATAAGGTTACCCAGATTTAATGTTTCATATGTACTATCATCAGTTAAATCAATCTCAGTGTTTGAAATATAGACATCCACATTAGATATATTTTCATCATCAATAACCAGTTTGCTGTAGTAAAGTGCGGTGCTGTTTGTACTGTTTCTATCCGATAAAATCAGAGTGCCGGATTGTGCATTTATTGTTCCGTCAAGAGTATCGGATGTATTAACATTTACTGTGCCGCCTGTAAGTGATATTGTTCCGCTGCTGTTTAAATTTAATCTTGTATCCGCTCCGATAGAGCTTGTATCATCAATCTCAACTTCGCTGTTTGATATGTTAAGACTTCCGCCGGTCGTGATTAGTGTCGAATTTGAGTCGAGATTGTTTAAATTCATTGTTCCCGATGTGAGGTTTATTGTGCCGAGCCAGTTATCACCGGAGCCAAGATTAAGAGTTCCGCCTCCTACATTAACGGTTACACCTTTCGCTATGTTTGTGTAAACATTTTCTGCAATTGATGCTCCGAGGCTTACTGCAAAAGTACCGCTTTCTATGTATAGATTGCCATATGTTGCTATTATTCTTCCGTTTGAGGTAAGGTTATTGTAATACATTGTGCTGTTTGTGCTGTCCATCCTGATAACACCGCTCCAGCTGTCACCTGTATTCAAATACAATAGGGCGGTATCCGAAATATTGAGTGTTCCGGAACCCTGTATTGTTACAGCCATGTCTTTGTAAATTGTTGTATTTAGCGTTGATGTCCCGCTTATAATTAAACTGCCGTTTCCGGAAATATAGTTGTTTAATGTTGTTGTGCCGCCGAGAGTTATTGTTCCGGCATTTGTTATTCCGTTAAATGTTGTTGTGCCGCTTGTTGTTATCGTGCCTGATGACTGGTTCTCAATTGTTTCAAATACTGTTGTATCAGCCGTCATTACAGTGCCTGTATTGATTAACGTTTCAACTGTATCCGATGTGTTTTGAAGATTGATTGTTCCCGCATTTGTTATTTGTATAAATTGGGATCGATTTTCAACAGATGAATTTGTGCCGGTCGTTGTAGTTAACACAGCATTTTTGGCATTTATAAGTTCATAATTAAATGTATTGTTTCCTCCAAGTGTCATTTCGGAATAGCTGTTATTATAAACAATATCATCAAATATTGTCGTTCCGTCAGTTGTAACGGTTGCTTTTGAGTTTTCGTCCGTTCCTTCTGATGAGAATGTTTTGAATGTTGTTGTATTTGCTGCAGTAATCGCTCCGTTGTTTACGATTTCTTCTATCGTATCAGATGATGAATTAAAATTTAATTCGCCGGTGTTTTCAATATAAGTAAAGGTGTTCACATTCTCATCATTTTCTGACGTGCTGTCAGCTGTATTTAAAATCGCACCGGAATTATTGTACAGTATTGTTACCGTATTTGTTCCGCCGAGGGTGATTACTCCGTATTCATTATTGTTTATGGTTGCGAATTCGTTCGTGCCGGTCGTGTTCACTTCACCGTAGTTTTCAATCATATCAAAACTTGTTTGTCCGCTTGTTGAAATTGTACCGCCATTTTGGTTTGCAGTTGTTGTGATAACTGTTGTTTCGCCGGTAATAACTTCTCCGTTGTTTGTTAGTAGTGTTATTATATCTTTTGAAGATGTAAAGTTTGCGCTGCCCGTGTTGATAATATTTGCGAAATTATTTTCTCCGGAACTGTCATCCTCAGAAATGTCATAAGAATTCAGTATTCCGCTGTTTGTAAGTTGTGAATTTAGAGTAGAATTAATAATATTCATTTCCGCATTATTTATGACAGTATTTTCATAATCTTCCGTACCTGTTTCAATAAGTACGGTATTAAGGTTTATAACTCCGCTTTCATTTAAAATTGCAACCGTATTTTCTTCAAATGTCAGGTTATTAAGATTTGTTATTGCATTTTCATTGTTTGACAGCAGTGCAAGTTTTGAATAGGTTATAGTGACATCATTTATAGTCAGATTGGTTTCATTTTCCACATCAAAACCCGTATATCCGTTTAAATCAATAGTACTTTCTTTTGTGTCATCATAACCATAAACGATGAATGTTCCTGCACCTGTCACACCGAGCTTGTGTGTAGAGCTGACTGTTGATGATGCCTTGCGAAAATGGAAGGAACGTGCTATTTCAGTATCTTCGAATGTATTTACCGCACTTAAAGCATCAATATTTTCGGTTATACCAAAGATAATGGAATCAAATGTTTCATTTAAGTCTACACCGGTTGTTCCGAAGAAATAATCGTCGTATACTATATATTCAGGTACTGATTCATCAAGATATCTGTCCACGGTATATTTAGTTTCTTCTTTCAATTCATCGCTCAGGGCAAGATTTATATCATACGTTCCGTCCTCATTTGCGGAGTCGGTTCTGTTTAATACTTTTAAGGTATATGTGGCATCTATATCACTTGAAGCCATACCTGTTAACGATGTTATTAAAATTGTACCGCTTGAACCTGCTCCTACTGTTATTGTATCTGCCTGTTCTTCAATAATATTCAGATCAATGGCTAAAGATAGAATTGTTTCCGTTTCGGTCGGAATTGTCAGGACTCCGAGATTAAAGTTTGATATTTCACCATCTGTCAGGTTAATATATGAATCCGTCGATGTAACATAAACTTTATCAAGGTTTTCATCAGCAATTATCAATGTAGACGGCAGAATTTCTTGTCCGCTTATATTAAGAGTACCGGCGGTTGCGTAGATGGATCCGGAGATAGTGTCATATTCTTCG